>CAMWSZ010000001.1 GCA_947177005.1 uncultured Clostridia bacterium
GCTATCCCCATCTGAACGTCAAAATCGGCGCTACCCACGGCGGTATCTCCGTGGGTGAGGACGGCGCGTCTCATCAGTGCTGCGAGGATTTCGCACTCATGCGCACTATCCCCGGCATGACCGTCATGTGCCCCTCTGACGATGTGGAAGCCCGGCAAATGGTGAAGGCCGCCTATGAATTGGACGGCCCCGTCTATATGCGCTTCGGCCGCGCCGCTACGCCCGTCTTCCATGACGAGTCCTATCAGTTCATACCCGGCAAAGGCGAGGTCCTTCAGGACGGCACCGATATCGCTGTCATCGCCACCGGCATCATGGTCCCGGAGGCTATTGCAGCCGGTAAAGCCTTGGCTGAGACCGGAATCTCCGCCCGTATCATCAATATGCCTACCATTAAACCGTTGGATGAAGAGCTGGTTTTGAAGGCCGCCGCCCAGTGCCGCAAAATCATCACGGTTGAGGAACACAGCGTCATCGGCGGTTTGGGTGAGGCGGTTTGCAGCGTCCTCGCCGAAAACTGCCCTGTCCCGGTCAAGCGAATCGGCGTCAACGACGAGTTCGGTCACTCCGGTCCCGCCGCCGCCTTGCTGGAACAGTTCGGCTTGTGTGCTGATAATATCGTTGCCCAAGCAAAAAAACTGCTGGAAAATTAATTGAGATAAGTCCCCGTGGACGCTGAAAGGGCTGACTGGTTAAAACCAGTCAGCCCTCAGCCGGTCCTAAAAGCTCAACTATTGTTGGGCTTTTTTTCCTTTCTGCGCTCAGTTCAGCGACGGTACGTCGTACTCCTTTACTACCGCGTCCTTCGTGTGGCTTAAAAACTCCGATACCTCAAAGGTCAAGCTCGCCTCCGCGTCCGTCAGCAAAAACGCCCGCTGCACTAGCTGCGTCTCTCCAGGCTCTACCGTCCGGGACGCCGACTCCGCATCGTAGGCCGCCCCCGCGTCTACCTGCGCCGACGTCAGCTGCTCCCCGCCCTGGTACGCACGCTCTATCAACATCACCATCGCACTCGCCGCCGCCGGACTGTTGTTCGTCCAGCTGTACGTCACGATCACCGCCGGCGCCCCCGTGATGTCCTCACTCAGCGACGCGCCCCCAATCTCTATATGATACTCTCCTATATCCCCAGATTCCATATACCGGTTGTTCGTGGGAGCCGCCGGGCCGTTTTGTACCTTGTCCTCATACCCCCACTCACGCCGCTCCGCTTCTACCTCCGTCCCGCCGGATTTGTACGTCAGCAGGCCGTCCTTATACGTGAATTTCTTCGTCTTGTCCGTCTCCCCTGACTCCGATTCCCCGGTCCGCTCCCTGTCGTTGACAGACTTCCAGCGGTATGGCTCCCGGGCGTTCGCCGGGGCCTCGTAGGTCCCCGCCCAATATAATGCGTAGCCTTCGCCGCCCTCCGGCACCCAGTATACCTCTATCGTGTCCGCCGTGATCCGGATCACCTGCCGCTGTACATCCTCCGGCGTGTTCTTCTGCATCCACTCACCCGTCAGATCCAGCGGCTCTACCGGCCCGTTCTCCGCTACCTGCCGGGGACTCTCCTGGTTGATTACCGCGCTGATCATCTTATACAGCACCCCCGCCTCCAATACCATTATCACAAGCAGTACCACTGTTATAACCAGCGTCACAATCCTCTTCATTTCCCCTTGCTCCCTTCTTTTCTTTCATACTTATTTCAAAACCGGTTCCCTTTTTGTGGAACCGGTCTCTTTATGTCCGCAGATCTTCCGCTATCTCCTCCAGTATCCTCCACTGCTCCGGCGTCAGACGCGACAGCGTCCCCAGCAGCCGGCGGCGGAAATCCGCCTCCCCTGACAATACTTCACCAAAAAACGCCCCCAGCGCTTCATCCTCTGTCCGTGACATGTACATCTCCCCTTCGCCTGTCCGCAGCCAGTGCTCGGAAACGTCAAATTCCCGGCACACCGACAGGATTACTGCCTCCGACGGCGTGCGTACCCCTGTCTCATAATTCGCTATCGTGCTCCCCCGCACCCCTATGCGCGACCCAAACTCCGCCTGCGTCAGTCCCTCCATCGCCCGGAGTGCCTTGATTTGCTGTTCCATTTCTTCCTTCCCCCCTGCTTTTTTTGTATTATACCCGCTGATTCTCACATTGTCAATCCGATGAATCTTACTTTTCTCTTTTTTCTTTGCTCCGTGAAAGAAATCTCTTGACAAATCTTGCTTTGTGATATATAATCTTCACATAGCAAACAAGAAAGGTTGTGATGCCAATTGCATGAACACTGTCGGACGCTCGGAACCCTCTGCTGGTGCTGCCTGAACGCTTATGACGGGTGCTGCTGGAGCAGTCGCTTCCAGCCCGTCCGCGGGTGGGCCGCCCTCCGGTTGGATAACAGCTTTACCGTGCTGCGGTGCCCGCTGTTCCGCCTCGAGGACAGGTTCGAGCAGGAATACTTCAGGTTCCTTAAAAAATCCAAAAGCCTGCTGCGGGAGGTGATGTCGTGCGCGTGATCCCTAACCGCAGAAGATACGGTCCGGAGGGAATCGAACCGGTGGAATCCTTCGTCAGCTGCGCGCTGTGCGGGGAAGATATCCCGCGCTGCCCTGCCTTCCTGCATGGCCTGCCCGTCCATCCCGCCTGCCTCGAAAGGCTGGGTGATGAGATCCTATGAGTAAGGCCGACGACCGGAAAGTCGAAAAAGCGCTCCTGAAAAAAGCCCTGGGATATACCGAGGATGTCGCCAAAACCTATAAGCTGAAACGTATCGAGTATCAGGACGGAAAAAAAGTCCTTGAGGTCGAGGAGCTCGCGCAGGGCGTTGACCAGACCTTCGTCCCACCTGACCTCGCTTCCCAGATCTTTTGGCTCAAAAACCGAAAGCCCAAAGAGTGGAAAGAAAAAGTCAGCGATAACCTCGAACAGGAATCGGCTGAGCTGTTCGATCATCTCATGAGAGAATTTAAAGATGAAGTTGAGCGCGAAACAGATTGAGTTCCTTAAAAATTGCAGCCATCGCTGGAATTTTAAGGGCGGCGCCGTCAGAAGCGGCAAAACCTTCCTCGATTTCCACCGCGTAATCCCTATGCGCATCTGGGAGCGCCGCGGAAAAGCAGGTCTCGTTGTCCTCATCGGCGTGAGCCGCGGCACCGTCGAACGCAACGTGCTGGCCCCTATGCGCGATGTCTTCGGCCCTCGCTGCGTCGGTCTAACCGGCGCGGACGGTTTCGTGACCCTGTTCGGCGAAAAATGCTGCGTCATGGGCGCCGGTAACGCAGGTCAGGTCCCTAAAATCAGAGGCGCGTCCCTCAAATACTGCTACGGCGATGAGGTCGCTGACTGGAATCAGGAGGTGTTCGAACTCCTGAAAAGCCGTCTCGACCGGGAGTACTCCTGCTTCGACGGCACCTTTAATCCCCAGCACCCCGGCCATTGGCTGAAATCCTTCCTCGACAGCTGCGCTGACCTCTACTGTCAAACGTATTCCCTGGACGATAACCCCTTCCTCCCGGTTTCCTTCCGGGAAAACCTTAAAAAAGAATACGCCGGTACCGTGTTCTACGACCGCTATATCCTCGGTAAATGGACTTTGGCTGAGGGCCTCGTCTACCCTATGTTCCGTGAACAGCTCCATGTCGTCGATGCCGTGCCGGGTGCCGCCGCCAGATTCGGTAAGTGGTACATAGCCGTCGATTACGGCACCGTCAATCCTACCGCCGCCGGTTTGTGGTGCGTCTGGCAGGACCAAGCCTGGATGTCCAATGAGTACTACTATGACAGCAGAAAATTTTTAAAACGACGCACCGATGAGGAACATTACGCCCAAATCGAAAAATTGGCCGGAAATACCAAAATCGAACGGATCATTGTGGATCCCTCCGCCGCCAGCTTTAAAGAAACTATCCGGCGGCATGGCCGCTTCGCCGTCTGGGATGCCGATAACAGAGTATTGGACGGTATCCGTTTGACCGGCTCTCTCCTCCAAAATCAGAAAATCAAGTTCTGCCGGTGCTGCCACGGCCTGCTGGACGAGTTTTACGCCTACCGCTGGGATCTCAATGCCCCGAATGATGCCGTGATCAAAGAGTTCGATCACGGTATGGACCAGATGCGCTACCTCGCCGCTACGGTGCTCGCAAAACAGCTCCGGTTCGCAAAAAACCTGGAAAGGAGATGAATATGTCGTTCGCTGAACGAATGAAAAATTTGTTTGAAAGGTGGTTCGGTATGGGTATCGCAAATAACCCCTCTGACGCTATCTCCCCCGCTATGCAGGAGGCCAGAAACCTCTGGTGGCAGATGTATGTCAACCGGCCCCCCTGGGCCGACTGCGAGGTCCGACCCCTGGGCCTCCCCGGCGCACTGGGCAGGGAACTCGCCCGGCATGTCCTCTCGGAATTCTCTGTCCGCGTCTCCGGCGGAGAACGCGCCCGCTTCCTCAACGATCAATTGCGCGAGGCCGGGAAAAATTTCTGCCGCTGCCTCGAACTGGGCCTCTGCCTCGGCGGCATCGCCCTTAGACCCTATCTCGATCACGGCAGATTGTTCGTCGATATCTCCGCCGTCAATTTCTTGCCTACCCGGTTCGACGGAACCGGTAAAGCCGTGGGCGGCCTCTTTAAAAGCAACCCCGTCAGAGAGGGCAACCGCTTCTTCGTCCGGCTCGAATCCCATGACTTTATTTCCCGCCCCGGCGGTGAACAGGTCTATGTCATCCGCAACAGAGCATTCGTGAGCAATATCGACGGCTGCATCGGCTCCGAGGTGCCCCTGTCGGAAGTCTCCGCCTGGAAAGACCTCGAACCCGAAACCTGTATCCAAGACCTGACCCACCCCCTCTTCGCTTACTTTAAGCCGCCCGTCAGCAACGATATCGACCCCGAGTCCCAGTTGGGCGTTTCCGTCTACGGCGGCGCAGCCGCAGAACTTATCCGGCAGGCCGATGAGCAGTGGAAACTCCTGCGCTGGGAGTACGCCAGCGGTAAACGGAGGGTCTATGTGGACGGTATCAGTGAGGAGCAGTTCGATGACGATATCTTCGTCGCCGGCCCCTTCTCCAGTGACGGAAACTTCTTTCAGGTCTTCAGCCCGGATTTCCGCGATGATCCCCTCTACAACGGCTTCCAGAGAATCTTGCAGAGAATCGAGTTCCAAACCGGCCTCGCTTACGGCACAATCTCCGACCCCCAGAGCGTCGAGAAAACCGCTACCGAAATCATCGCCGCTAAACACAGACAGTATGTCACGGAAAAGGGAATCCAAAAAGCTTTCCAGTCCGCTTTGGACGGCCTGCTGTTCGCTATGGATGCCTGGTGCGATCTGGCCGGTCTCGCTCCCCATGGCCCTTTCCAGACCCAGTACCACTGGGGCGACGGCGTCCTCGATGACCCCGAAACCAGACGCCTCGATATGTCCCTGGATGCCGAACTGGTCGAGAAGGGCCTGCTCTTGCCCTGGGAGTTCCGTATGAAATGGTTCGATGAGGAGGAAGCAGCCGCTAAAGCACTGATTAATCAATCAATCGGAAAGGAGTCTTCTTATGAATCGTGAGTTCCTGGCCAGTCTCGGCCTCGATGAGCAGTTGATCGCCTCCGTTCTGGAGGAACACGAAAGGGATTTGTCCCTCCTGCGCCAGCAGTGCGGGGCCGCTGAGGCCGCGCTATCCGATATCCAGTACGACGCTGCCGTGCAGAACGCGGTGCGCTGCGGCCGCTTCAGCTCCAAGGCCGCGGAGAGAGATTTTACCGCACAGCTGAAAAATTTGAATCTGGAGGTGAAAAATGGTTCCTTAGCCGGTTTCGATGCGTTCCTTGAGGAACAAATGCGGAGCGATCCGGATGCCTTTGCCGCCGGTCACCCTGTGCCGAAATTCGTCGCCCCCGTTGGCCCCGGCGGCCATGGACAGGAGTCCGTACCCGGCAACATCAAACAGGCCCGCGAAATCGGCGCACGCCGCGCCGCCGCTATGCGCTCCTCCGGTGAGATCCTGAAAAATTTCCTGTAATGCGAAAGGAGTTGTCTGCTTTGAAAATGATCAAATCTTCTGTCGGGGCCGCCGTCAATATCCTCGCCTCCGACCTGTTCCAAGCCGTGCCCGTCACCGTTCAGGGTGATGCCCCTGTCCCCGCCGGTATGCCCCTCAGTTTCAATGGCTTATCCGTGCCCGCCGGCACCGGCGCGGACGGTATCCTGCTGTATGACGTCGATCCCACCGTCAACCCTAACGGTGCGCTCCTCGTGCAGGGCGTCGTCAATTGGCCGAAATGCATGGAACATGCCGGGGTCTCTGCCGCCGCCGCTACTATGAAAACTGTTTTGCCCGGTATCGTGTTCCGCGAAAATACCGGCGTTACGCCGGATGCTTAAAGGAGGCTTTTCTATGAATCTCAAAGAGTTCTTTACCCCGCAGGCCGTCGCCGCCAACTGGGCCGCCGTCAACGCGCAGGCCGCCCCCTATCTGGGCGCGGGCCTCTTCCCAGCCCGCAAAAAAGCCGGCCTCGACCTGACCTGGCTCAAAGGCGCTAAGGGCTTGCCCGTGTCCCTTATGCCCGCCGCCTTCGACGCCAAAGCTCCCCTCCGCGACAGAATCGGCTGCGATAAGCTGGAGGCCGAAATGCCCTTCTTCCGTGAGGGCTTTAAGCTCAAGGAACGCGACCGGCAGGAGCTGCTCCGCTCCGTTGACGCCTCCGACCCCTATGCCCTCGCTATGATGGAACGCCTCTTCGAGGATACCTGTGAGCTGATTGAAGCCGCTAATGTCGTCCCGGAACGCATGATCTGCCAGCTCCTCTTCCCCGAAAACGGTAATATGATGATCTCTATCCGCGCCAACGGCGTCGATTATTCCTACAACTACGATGAGGACGGCTCCTGGAAGAAAAATCATTTCGTCCAGCTCTCCGGCAGCGACTGCTGGTCCAACGCAAACTCCGCTGACCCCTTCCGGGACTTCAAAAACGCCAGAGATCTGGTGCGGCAGGCGTCCGGCGTTGAGCTCACTACCGCTATCATGTCCACCAATACCTTCGAATTGCTCGCCGCCTCCGACGCCGTCAAGGACCGCTTCCTCAGCGCGTTCAGCATCCCCCGCGGCTTCCTGTTCGAGGAGGATGTCAAAACCGTTATCAAAGGCGCCGCTAAAATGCAGATCGCTCTCTATGACCGTATGTACCGGGATGAAAACCATACCGCCCACCCATTCGTCCCCGACGGCTATGTCTGCCTCGTCCCAGACGGTACACTCGGCGCTACCTGGTACGGTACTACCCCGGAAGAAGCAGACCTCTCCGCTGCACAAAACGCTGATGTCGCTATCGTCAATACCGGCGTCGCCGTGTCCAGAATCGTCGGGGAACATCCCGTCAACCTCAATACCTTCGTGTCCGAAATCGTCCTCCCCTCCTTTGAACGCATGGATGAGGTCGTCGTGCTGAAGGTGTCCGCATGACCGCTGATTTCGATTTCTACTGCAATGTTTTTCTCGGCCGCCTGATTCCGGAAGAGAACTTCTCCGGCCTCGCCGGTAAAGCCGCAGATTTTATCCGGTTCGCCGTCGGCCCCTGGCAGCCTTCCTCCGATCAGGACAGACTCGCCCTTCTAAAAGCCGTTTGCGCTGTGGCGGAGATCTTGCAGGACGAGGAACAGTCCGGCTCCTTTGCCAAGGAAACCGTGGGGGATTACTCCGTATCCTACCAATCCAGCAGTCTGTCCCCTGAACGCAGAAAACTTGATGCCATCAAAATCTACCTGTCCGGCGTGCCCGCCCTGGCCGGTTTGTTCCGCGTGAGGTCCTTCCCATGTTCGCACCGCATACGGTAACCCTCTACAACGCCCGCAGGAGCCGCCGCTTCGATGACCTGCCTGCCTTCTCCGTCACCGTGCTTGAGGGCGTATTCCTTGATCTGGGACCGGGTAAAAATACCCTGGGCAGAAAGTCTGAGCTCAAAAAATCCGGGCTCGCCGCCATCGAGGACGCCGTTTTGTTTATCCCCTTTTCCTGTAAGGCCGTTAACGGCGTGACTGGTCAGACACAGACGTTCGTGCCGCCTAAAACCTTCGAAAGCCTGGAAAACCTTGACCGCGTCTGGACCGTCGGCCTCAGAGGCTCTGACGCGGGCACCGGCTGCTTCTTCGTGACAGGCCGCGCCGTGGACCCGAAACTCGATTTCCATAGCGCCTGCCGTTTATTCGACGGCGTGTTCCGCGTCTCCTCTGTCCTCGTGCGCGATTTCGGCAGCCCCCGTATGCGGCACTGGAAAGTCGGGGGGTGTGCCGGACCATGAGCGCAGATGTGGTGAGGGCTGTGTGGGAATGGATTAATACCTTCCCCTTTTTCCCGGAGAACGTCCAAATGGTCGAGACCGAGTTCCTCGGCCGCGGCGACTGCCTCAGCTTGTCCGTCGAAAACGCCCCCGTGATTGTTTCCCGGTTTATCAGCGGCGCGTTCACCGCGCAGCTCAAATTCGGCGTCAGGTTCCGCACCGCCCCCGGCTGCTCCCGGCAGAGAATCGACGCTATGAAATTCCTCGACTGCCTCGCTGACTGGCTGCAAAATGGATTGCCTCCCTTGGGCAGTCAAATGCGGGCGCTGGCTGTCGAAAAATCCGCTCCCGTGATCCTGGAGGAGAGAGAGGAGAACGGTTCGGAAATCTATTTGGTCAGGTTTGTTCTGACCTATCAGGCACTGTCCCATTCCATTTAACACTTTATTTTTTGAAAGGATTCTTTTGCTATGTCTGAAAAAAGAAGCGCATTTTTACTCTTTATCAATACCAAACCCAATGACCCCGCCGGTAATTATGCCCTGGTCGGCGACGGCGTTACCGAGCTCTCTATCTCCTACAACGCCCAGACCAGCACCGAACAGTTCATCCATCAGGATTCCGCCAATACGGAGCTGACCGGTTATCAGCCCAACGCCCCCGTAACCGCGCAGGTCGTGAAGGATGACCCCGCCTTCGAGTTCATTAACCAAATGCGGAAAAATCTGCCCATCGGCAGCGATGCCCATACCGATATCGTTATGACCGATATCTTTGAGGGGGATTCTGACGGCGCTTTCCCCGCCTCCAAACAGCCCGTCTCTATCCAGATCGACAGCTACGGCGGCGCCGCCGCTGACCCACTCTCCATCGGCTATACCATTAACTGGCGCGGCGAGGGCGTCCAGGGCACCTTTAACCCCGATTCCAGAACCTTCTCCCAGGGGGTGACCGTATGAGCGGTATCCGTGTCGCCGCAGCGGTCAAAAATATCGAGGTCAACGACAACGGCGACTTTATTACCCTCAATTTCAGCGACAACAGCCTCCCGGACCGCTTCTTTCATATGCTGGAACGAGTCCAGAACCGCGCCGAGTCGGTCCGCCCCAAAGAACGCGAGATCCGTGAACAGTTCGACGAGAATGATGAGGAACGTGTCAAAGCCCTCGCCGCCCTCTACCGCGAACTCCATGAGGGCATTATGCAGGAGGTTGATGCCCTGCTGGGGCCCGATACCTGTAAAAAAGTCTTCGGCAATATCGTCCCCGGTATCGAACTCTTCGATGACTTCTTCTGCCAGCTGATCCCCTATTTCGAGGAGTACAGCAGGGATAGAGCCCAAAAACTCAGTAAGTACAGCCCTGACCGGACCGGCAATGTTTAACCCCCTCCTCGACCGCCTCCCGGACAACTACAACGGCTGGCTGATTCGCTCCGATTTCCGGATTGGCGTCCAGATTCAGCTCTGTATCGCCGACCCCGAACTCTCCGACAGCGATAAAACCGCTGTTGCCCTGTCCCTCCTCTTCGGCAGAGGTATGCCCGATTTCCAGACCGCCGTCGAGGGCCTGCACTGGTTCCTCGCCTGCGGAAATCCTCTCCCTGCCGAAAAATCCCAGGAGCCTGCGCTCTATTCCTTTGAAACCGATGCCGCCAGAATCGTATCCGCTTTTCAAAAGGTCTTTCACCGCGATATCAGCCGCGAACGTATCCATTGGTTCGAGTTCGTTCCCATGCTCGCCGACCTCAGCGGCACCGCCTTCTCCAGCGTCATCGATATCCGTTCTACCAGCCCCGATGAGGTCTCGGATAAAAAACGTGCCGAATTCTTGAGAATGAAACGCAGATTCGCCCTCGCTGATCAGTTCTCTCAGGAGGAATTGGACGTCATCAACGACGTGCTCCGGAGAGTCAAACAATAGCTCCTGCGCTTAGAGACAGCGGATTCAACTTCCCTGTTTTTCTCCGCTGTCTCTTTCATGCCTTGTCATTTACTGAGATTTTTTTGTTTGGAGGTGAGATGTATCGCTCTTGGTTATGACGGCGTAATCAAAGTCGATAAACTCGTGAACAGCAGCGAGTTCTCTAAAAATTTGAAAAAAATGTCCGCTGATCTCGATAAACAGGTCGCTAATATGGAAAAACGCCTGGACGACCTGCGCAAAAAACGCGATGAGGCCCTCAGCGCCGCTTCCGTTAAAAACAGCAGGTTCGATGCGGAACTGGATAAGCTCAATGCTCTCCAGAAGGAACTGGCTTCCCTGAAAAATATCGCCGGAAATGTCAAAATCTCCGCTCCCGTCAGAGACGATGCCGCCGCCGCGGTCCCTAAAACTGAGGCGGAATTGGAATTGCAGAAAGTCTCCGTGCAGAACCTGCGCGAAGAATATGAACGGGTCGCGGAGAGCGTCGAAAAATATGACGCCGAAATCTCCGCGGTCCAGGCCGAACTGGAGTCCCAGCGGGTTCTCGCCCAGCAGTACACCGCGGAGCTCGCCGCCGCTCAGACCGAATTGCTCAGCCTCGGCGATTCCGCGGAGATCGGGAACCAAAGAATCGTCGATCTCAGCCATACCCTCGCTGATTTGAAAAAACGGCAGGAAACCCTTGAAAATGCTGGCCTGGGTCTCGGATTTCAGGAGTATGACGATAATGTCAGACAAATCAATGCCATTACCGCGGAGCTCAAAGCTTATCAGAATTCTTTGAATCATGCCGGTACGGACACTAGTAAATTAATGGATACCCTCCGGAAAATCGGAGACGGCACAAATCTTGATCTCTCTCTTGCCGCCGAGAGCTGGTCCGGCGGTCTGGCAGAGTTGAAGGAGAGCCTGCAAAATGCCGCGGAGGCTGTCGGAGACGCCTGGAATCTTACCATCGAGAACATCAAACAAAAGGCCGCCAGCGCTCAAAAAGCTTTTGCCAATCTGCTGTATACTGCCGCTGCCGCCGGAAAAAATTTGCTGGCTGCCGCCGCCAGTGCGGTCCCTGTAATCAGCCGCCTGAGCGGTCTGGAGCAGATCTCCTGGTCCCTCTCCGCGTCGCTGAAACACTTGGGTAATGCACTGCGCCAGTCCCTTATGAATGTATCTGTCGGAAACGGTATCGCGCTCATCAGACAGGAAATGTCCGCTTACCTGGCCGTCGATCAGCAGTTTGTCAGCGCGCTGGCCAGAATGCGCGGCGTCTTGCTTACCGCGTTCCAGCCAATCTATGAAGCGGTGCTGCCCGCCCTGGTCTCCTTAATCAATTTCGCCGCCAGCGCAATCGCCGCCGTGTCGCAGTTTACCGCCGCGCTGTTCGGTACGTCCGCAAAAAAAGCCCAGAGTAATGCCGCCGCTCTCTATCAGCAGGCTCATGCCCTCAATGCCGTCGGCTCCGCCGCGAAAAAAGCCCAGCTCGCTGTCGCTCCCTTCGATGAGTTCAATATCCTTAACTTCCATGAGTCCGGCGGTTCTGGCGGCGCTGGCGGTTTCGATATGCCGGATTTCTCCTACGATTATGACGCCCCTCAGTTCGATTCCTGGGGCGAAGCCTTCAGCGCCTTCCTGGATAAGCTCCTCGACGGTATCCCTAAACTCGAAAACGCATTTAAAAAGTTCGCAGACTGGCTTAACGATTTCTCCCGGAAACTTTATGATATGTTCACCTTCCCCGGAGTCCTGGAAAAGGTCGAACGCCTGGGACGTGATCTGGCCGGGGCCTTTAATAAACTGGTCAACTGGATCGACTGGAATCAGTTGGGCAAAGCCTTGGGTGCCGGCTTGAACCTCGCCCTCCAATTCCTTACAGAGCTGATCTATGGCTTCGATTGGTTGAATCTGGGCAAAAAACTCGCCGCGTTCGTCAACGGCCTGCTCGCTGAAATCGACTGGTTCGACTTCGGCAGGCTGCTTTGGGCCGGTTTCAAAACCGCCTTGGAAACCTTCGCCGGGTTCATCCTTGGTCTGGATATGCCCCTCCTCGCACATGCCGCCAGCAGTACCATGCTCGGCTTCTTCTCCGAAATGCTCAGCACTATCCAGCGTATCCCCTGGTCACAGATCGGTTCCCAAATCGCTGTCTTTTTCAACAATATCCAATGGTTCGATATCATTACCGCTGTGCTCGCCGCTGCCTCCGCTGCCTTTTCCGCCCTGTTCGAAATGCTGCGGGCTTTTGTGAATACCCTCCAGTGGCATGACATCGCTGTGCAGATCTACTCCGCTGTCAATCAATCCATCGGTTCCGTTGACTGGTTCAGTATCGGTCAAACGCTGGGCAACGCTTTTATTCAGGCCGTGACCTTTTTGCGCGAGATTATCGCCGGTATCGACTGGTATCAGATCGGCGCCGACGTGGGCAGATTCTTAACCGGTATTGATTGGGTAGGGGCAATGGGCGCTCTGGCTCAGATCATCGCCGCCGGTATCGGTGCCGCTATTCAGGCCGCTCGGGGGTTCCTGGATACCGTCGCCCCCCATATTCAGGATATTGCTCACGGAATCGCTGAGAAAATTAATGAGTTCTTCCGCTCCGTAGACTGGGCCGCCGTTGGGCAGGTCATCAGCAGCGGCCTCGAACTGGCTCTGGATTTCGCCCTGGAATTTATGCGCTCCGTCGATTGGAACGCTATCGGTTCCGCTATCGTTACCCTGCTGGAAAATATCGACTGGCCTTCCCTCCTTTCCAAATGGAGTGAATTGGTCGGGGAGGCCATGACCGCCCGGCTTGCCGCCATCAATCTCGACGGAATCGTTGATGCCGGCAGAAATATCGTTGAGGGCCTGCTGCAAGGCATCCTGGATAAAATCGCTTCCGTTGAGTCCTGGCTTAAAGAAAATCTGGTGGACCCCATTGTCAACGGCGTTAAGGAACTGCTGGGTATCCATTCCCCCTCTACCGTCTTCGCCGAAATCGGGCAGAACCTCGTCGCCGGTTTATTGCAGGGTATCTCAGAATCCTGGTCCAGTATTGTCGGGTTCTTTTCCGAAAAGCTCGAGGGTATCCGTACATCTGTTACCACTACCTGGGAGAATATCAGATCCGCCTCTGCTTCCGCCTGGGAGGCTATCAAAAATGCCGTCGGCTCCGTCTGGGTTAATTTGCAGTGCTCCGCCGCCGCCGTGTTCTCCGCAATCCAAAACTCCGCCGCCTCTGCCTGGAGCTTTATTGCATCCGATTCCGCAGAAAAATGGGAGCAGATTCGTAACGGTATCTCCGATAAAATCAATGCCCTCATATCCAAAGTCTCTGAGGGCTTCTCCCAAATCAAAACCGATATCACCGGAAAAATTTCCGGGGCTATCGAGGAGCTGAAAAACAAAGACTGGATCTCCATCGGCACCAATATCGTGGACGGAATCCTTACCGGCCTGCGCAGTATCTTTAATCAATTGTCCGGCTGGGCCTCTAAGGTCTGGAGCTCTATTACCAGCTCCTTCTCCAACAGCAATGCCCGCGCTTCCGTCGCTTCCTCCAGCAGCAAAAGCACCAGAAATTCTGTCGCCGCCTACAGTCTCGCGGCGGATTTGCCCGGTCTCCAGTCCGTCCGGCTGCCTAAACTCGCCAACGGCGCCGTCATCCCTCCCAACCAGCAGTTCGCCGCAATCCTCGGCGACCAGAGAAGAGGCGTTAATATCGAGGCACCGCTGGCTACTATCGAAAAGGCTGTCGAAAACGTTCTCATGCGCGGCGGCTTCGGCGGCGATATCCATGTCACGGTCGAGAGCGTCCTGGACGGTAAAGTCGTCGCCAGAAATACCGTCAGACATATCAATGATATGACCGCGTCCGCCGGGAAACCAGTACTCCTGTTTTAGAGGTGTCGTTTATGATGAAAAATGTTTTGGTCCTGGAGGGAAACGTCAATGTGACCCCCTTTATTAAAGCCAGAGGCTATACCTGGACAAAAAATGCCCTCCACAGCGATAAAACCGGCAGAACTAAGGACGGTAAAGCTCGCGTTGACAAGATTGCCGATAAGCTTACACTGTCCTATGAGCTGGGTGAAACGCCCGTAGAAGCACTGGCCGCAATGGAAGCAGTGCTGATGCAGCAGACTTTTCACGCCTCCGGCTATGGCGTCACCGGCAGCTTCAGCAAGGAGTTCTACTGCTCCTCCTTCGCACCAAAAGCCGCTGTCATTACTGACGGCCATGAGGTCTGGGAAAGCGTCTCCTTTACCATGATCGAGGTGTAGCTATGGCCCAGACAACCAGCCAATTGTGGAAAAACCTGTGGAATACGAAAGGCACGCGGCAGGAGTTCGCGTTCGATATCAACGGCGTCTGGTACGGCCCGGAGTCGGAGGTGGAGCACTCCGTGGACAGCGGGCTCTTTGAGAAATTCAGCATCGGCAACGCCGCTACCGCTAAACTCACGCTTAAGCTCTATGCCGATTCCGTCCCCCGCGCCGCCACCATTAAACGCTTTGTCCGGCTGCGTAACAAAAATCAGGTCTCCGAATGGCTCCCGAAAGGCGTGTTCTTCACCAACCGCCGCAGCGAAGAGGACGGCCTCTGGACAGTGGAGGCGTTCGACGCCATGCGAAAGGCCGAACAGCGCTGGGAACCACAGCAGAACCTCGTATTCCCTATGAACATGCATACCGCCTCCCTGGCTCTGGCACAGGCCATCGGTACATCTCTGGACAGCCGCTCTGTGCTGAACCCCGCCTTCACTATCGATTACCCCGCGGATTACACCATTCGTGACGAACTGCGCTTTATCGCTGCCGCACACGGCGGAAACTGGATCGTTACCGGACGCGGTGAGCTGCTGCTGGTGCCCCTGCAATCACTCCTCGAAACCAATCATCTGGTCTCGGAATATGGCGATGCTATCGTGTTTGGAGGTGTCAGAATCCTTGTCTGAAAAATTCTTTGTCGGTCTGGATTTGACCGGGTTTGAAAATAACGGCGCTCAGCGTGCCGTGAGCCGCGTTACGCTGGTAATCGACGGGGAACATGTCTGTACCGCCGGGGATGACTCCGGTATGGAACTGATTGCCGACTGCCCCCACGCTACCCAAGAAATCGCCGGCTTTGTGTTGGAACAGGTCAAATACGGTCAGTATAAAATGTACAGCGCCTCAGATGTCAATATTGATCCCGCCTTTGAGCTGGGCGACGCCATCACAGCCGCCGGTCTGTACTCCGTGATCGCCCGTATCGCCGACGACGGCAGCGGTTTCCCCAGCGTGTCGGCCCCCGGTCAGGAGGAGCTGGAGGATGAGTTCCCTTCCGGCGGCCCGCTCACTCAGGAGTTTAATCGTAAATTTGCCCAAACACGGTCCCTGATTACCAAAACCGCCTCTGAAATCCGTCTGGAGGTGGAACGGGTCACAGGCGACGTGCAGGAACTGTCGGCCTCTATTACCATCCAACTGGGGAAAATCACCAGCGACGTCCACGACCTGGACGGAAATTTTTCCAGAATCCAACAGGATATTAAAGGAATCAGCGCTACGGTCAGCGACGTGCAGACCGGTCTTGGCCAAACTCTGCGGCTTGGTGCGGACGGCGTGTCAATCGTTAACGCTAAAGGCTCAAAGCTGTTGATCGACGGCGGCCAGATCAACGCCGAAACGCTGAATCTGTCGGGTCACATCTCCTTCTCGGATTTGGATAAAACCGCGCAGGACAAAATCAGCAGCGCCTCCGCAAACGCCCAGAACGCCATTACTGCCGCCAACAGCGCCAAAGACACAGTAGACGGATGGTCCTACAACGGTACTACCTACATCGACGGCGCAATGATCGCTTCCGACACCATTGCCGCCTCCAAACTGAAAGGCGGTTCGGTGGAGATCCTTGACCCCAGCGGAAACGTCACGGGCGTTATGAAGGTCGAATTCCCTAATTTCGCGGCCCGAAATGTGGGCATTACCAGCGGTAATATCTTCCTGACCGCCGAAAACGGGTACATCTCTCTCGTCTCGGACGGGAAAACCAATGCAGGTATCACCTTGATGGGCTCCAATACCGCCGGTGTACAGCCCTCTGTGCTGGTGGCGGGAGACGTGGTGCCCAACAGCGGGACCTTCAATATCGGACGCAGTACCGCGTCCGAACGCTGGAATAATATCTTTCTCAACAATAACCCTACCGTTACATCTGACCTGCGGTGCAAAAAAAACCTCCGATATGATCTGGAACAGTATGATCCGTTTTTCGATGCCCTCCGGCCTGCCGCCTACACGGTGAGGGAGACCCAAGATGTAAAAGTCAATCTGGGGCTCGGTGCGCAGGACGTGGAAAAAGCGCTGCTCGATACGGGACTTTCTCCGGATGATTTTGCAGGACTGGTTTTGCCGGAATCAAAAGACGGTTTTTATGCGCTGCGGTATGAACAACTGCTCCCCCTCTGCATCCGGCAGATTCAGCAGTTGAAAAAACGGGTGTCAGTCCTCGAAAAGGAGGTGGAACATGGCTGACAAAAAAATCGGTGAACTGCCTGCCGCTCCGTCCGTTTACGACGACTCACTTTTCGTCGTGGAACAGCAGGGACAGGCCGTGAAGGCCACCGGCAGACAGTGGAAGAGCTTCGCACAGCAGGCGGTCCAGTCGCAGACCGACGCCGCCCAGACCGCCGCAAAAAAAGCGGAAGACGCGCAGAATGCCATTGAAAATATGACCGTCAGAGCCAATGCTCTGCCGTCCGGCAGTGCGGCGTCCGTGCAGAAAACTACGTCAGGCGGCGTGGTCAATCTCACCTTCGGCCTCCCCAGAGGTGAGAAGGGCGACAGGGGCGCGGACGGTAATGATGGACTCCCCGGCGAAAAAGGGGACAAAGGCGATAAGGGCGACAAGGGGGAGAAAGGTGACGACGGTGCGCCCGGCCAGCTCCTGTATGCCGTATTCTGCTTGGACGTATCAGACGGAAATCTCTATATGGTCACGGATGAACGCTATTCCGGACCGCTTTTCCGGCTGAATCAATCTGATTTGGAGGTGGTCCTGAACTATGAAGGTTAGTTCAAATCTGGGGCGCGTGTCCCTGGTTCCGAGGGGACTCTACAATCCCAATACACGGTACGAACGCCTGGATCTGGTGCTGTACCATAGAAACGCATACGTGGTGATACGCCCTGTGCAGGGCGTGGAGCCCGTGGACGGCGGCGACTATATGCTGCTGGCGCAGGGAATCGGAGACGGCGGTATGGTGCCCGAGGACTTGTTTTTCATCAAGGCCCAGAGCTGTGACCCTGAACTCGGTTCCGTCTCCGGCAGCGGGACGGTCTTCAACGGCGTCACCACCACCGTTACCGCTCACGCTGAAGGCAAAAATTCTTTCCTGCACTGGTCAGAAAATGGAGAGACCGTCAGCCTGGAACCGTCCTACAGCTTTGCCGTTGACCGGGACAGAACCCTGCTTGCTGCTTTCGAAAAGTACCAGTTTGCTTTGCAATGGGCCGGATCCGCCATGCCTGTTTCCGCCAAATGGTCCTCTGTCGCTTACGGTGACGGCGTGTTCGTCGCAGTGTCAAACACCGATAAGGCCGCTTGCAGTTCCGACGGCGGGAAAACTTGGACGGAATCCGCTATGCCCAGTACAGTTGACCGGAGTACCGTCACCTACGGAAACGGCGTGTTCGTCACGGCGGGCTTCAACCGCTATGCCGCTTACAGTACCGACGGCGGGAAAACCTGGACGGAGTCGGATATGCTGCAAAATTTTCAGTGGCGTTCCATTGCCTTCGGTGACGGTGTGTTTATCGCATTGGGTTACGTCGGAAGAACCACGGCCGCCCGCAGTAAAGATTTCGGGAAAACTTGGGAATTCATTACAATGCCGTCGTTGGGGTCGTCCGGGAACTGGTATGCCGCCGCTTACGGTGACGGCGTGTTTGTCGCAATTGCATACGGTAGCCGCAAAGCCGCCTACAGTACCGACGGCGGAGATACCTGGACGGAATCCGTGCTGCCAGGCACCACCGACTGGCGCGAATGGCGTTCCGCGGCCTACGGTGACGGCGTGTTTGTTACGGTCGGATGGGGCGGTGCTTCCGCTCGCAGTACCGACGGCGGCAAGACCTGGTCAGAACCAAATTTGCCGTCGGATACACACTGGTCGTCTGTCGTGTACGGAAACGGCACATTTGTCGCCGTGTCCAGACGCGGCGTGTCCGCTTTCAGTACCGACGGCGGGGAAAACTGGACTGTCGCTGAAATGCCGTTTTCGGAAAACTGGTATTCTGTTGCTTACGGCGATGATACGTTTGTCGCCGTCGCTAACAGCACCAGCAACGCAGTTTTCAGCGTCTGATATATCACGGAGGTGAACAGCATCTATGGAAGTCAGTACAAACCTGGGTCGCGTATCTGTCGTCCCAAAAGGCACCTACAGCCCCGATACTAAGTATGAACGCCTGGATCTGATCCATTATCAGGGCTCAGGCTACGTCGTACTGAGAGAAGTGCAGGGCGTGGAGCCGGCCGGCGGCGAGGACTATATGCTGCTGATAGAAGGCAGCGCCGGGCCGGACGGAAGGCTGCCGGAAGAACTGTACGCTGTCCGCGTCCAGTCCGGCAGCCCCGAACTGGGCGCGGTTTCCGGCGGCGGTATGGTCTTCGGCGGCGTCCTGACTACCGTCAACGCTATGCCGAAAGGGGAAAATAAATTTATCGCCTGGCTGGAAAACGGTGAGGCCGTCAGCTCCGCCCCCTCCTACACCTTTCCCGCAAACCACGACCGCACCCTCTTGGCCAGTTTCGAGGAATATGTATTTTTGAGGTGGGCGGAATCCGCAATGCCGTCGGATAATAACTGGTACTCTGCCGCATACGGGAACGGTACATTTGTCGCCATTGTATCGAATGAGCATGCAGGCAGCAGCGCTGCCGCCTACAGTTCTGACGGCGGAAAAACCTGGACCAAGTCTACACTGCCGTCAGCAGCATTAGCCTGGCTGGATGTCGCATATGGCAACGGCGCGTTTGTTGCCATATCAGCTGTTACCATAACGGATGGCGAACAAGAATACGGTTCTAATAAAGCCGCTTACAGTTCCAATGGAGGAAAATCCTGGTCTTCCCTTACCATGCCCTCCAAAAAAATGTGGAAATGTATTGCTTTTGGAGACGGGGTGTTTGTTGCCACTGCTTGGGAAGGAGACTGCATTGCTTACAGCACTGATACCGGAAAATCTTGGACAGAGGTAAGTATTCCATTTCACAGAGTAGGAATCGTTGCCTATGGAAACGGCTCATTTGTTGTTATTGAATCCGATGGCAACCGCTACTCCAATAAAGCCGTTTACAGCACAGACGGAGGAAAATCCTGGACAGAATCTGCCTTGCCTACAGCTTCGCTTTGGAATAGTATCGCATACGGCGGCGGAGTTTTTGTTGCAGTATGCTCCGTTAATAGTGATCTCGCCGCTTACAGCGCGGATAATGGGAAAACATGGGCTTTGTCTCACCTGCCGTCCGTGGGGCGCTGGTGTTCAATTGCTTATGGTAACGGCGCGTTTGTCGCAATTGCACAGGGAACCACTGAAAACGTTGCTTACAGCATTGACGGCGGAAAAACCTGGTGTCAATCTACTCCGCTGCCCGCTGCAAAATGGAATTCCCTCGCATATGGAGACGGTACTTTTGTTGCTTTGTCCGACGGTAGTATTGCCGCTTACACTGCATAACAGGAGGTGAAACAGATGCCGGAAAAATGCAGTGAATCCCCGCGGGACTGTCCGCTGCTGCCGCGAATAGAGGCGTTGGAGCAGGACAGCAGGCACAATAAGGATGCCCACAAAGAATTTTACGGAAAGCTGGAAGCATCCCATACCAACGTCGCCTTGATTGAACAGCGGCTGAATCAGATCAAAGAGGATACCGGGGAAATCAAGGAATCAGTTCAGGATATGAAGGAAAAGCCTGCAAAACGCTGGGAGAGCATGGTGGAAAAAGTGCTGGGCGCTGTTGCATTGTCAGTGATCGCGTTTTTGTTGGGGAAGGTGGGACTATGAGTTTTGTACCGTACGCGGAGAAAAATAAGCTGTACCGGAAACTATGGAGAGATTTGAATACACTAAAACTACCGATTAGGAGGTACATATGATAAAAATTGATTGGAAACGGAAATTGAGTTCCCGGAAACTGTGGGCAGCAGTGTGCGGTATCGTCACCGGCCTGGCGATGGTATTCGGCCTGGATGAGAATACCATTACTACTGTAGCGGGCGCTGTGATGTCCGCTGCGTCCGTGGTGGCCTACATCATGGCCGAAGGCAAAGTGGATGCGGAGGGCGTGAAAAATGGGGGCGAGTAAGGACCCGCTGCGGATTGCTGTGGAAGAATTGGGCGTCACGGAGAAACCGGCAAACAGCAACAGCGTTAAATACAACACTTGGTTTTATGGCCGTGCAGTGTCCGGCAGTGCCTACCCTTGGTGTATGGCGTTTGTACAGTGGTGTTTCGATCAGGCCGGACGGACCCTGCCCTGCAAGACAGCATCCTGTTCCGCCCTGCTGAACTGGTACAGGCAGAACCAGCCGGAATGCGTCGTAAAAACACCGCAGCCCGGTGACATCGTGATCTACAACTTTGGCCATACCGGGATCGCGGAGAGTGCCGCCGCGTCCACAATCACCGCGATTGAGGGCAATACGTCGGCAGGCAATTCCGGCAGCCAGTCCAACGGCGGCGGCGTGTTCCGGAGAGTCAGAAGTAAAACACTTGTGACGGCCTATATCAGACCGCTGCAAATCAATACAGAGGAGAAGGATATCATGACAGGCAAAGAGATTTACGATGCGCTGCAAAGCTATCTTGCACAACAGCTCGTGCCAGACTGGGCAAAAACAGAGCTGCAAGAGGCGGTTGATCTTGGCATCACCGACGGCAGCAATCCCATGCAGCTAATTCCACGCTATCAGACCGCTATCATGACCAAACGGGCCGTGAAACGCTGATCCCTGCTTGGGTGGTTACGGTGGGCAGCCTTAGGTCTTTCGTCACGACGGTTTTGATCTCGCCGTTTTCTATAGTAAACGTCATAAGCTTTTTCTTTTCCCGTTCGCTGTGCGGGCGGGAAAAGATGGAAAAGCAATTCAGTAAGCGCAAAAATTATAGTCGTCTACTATATGTGTTCAATCATTTCCGTAAAGCCGGGACGCTGGAAATTCGCGCCGCTCCACCCATCGTCAATGTAGATTTCTGTCGTTTCTTTCTGAAAGTTACGACTTTGACAGTTTTTCTGCCAAATATCACTAAATCAGGCGTTCAATAGAGTGCTTTGCTGATTTAGTGTTATTTTACCACAGCCATCTACGAAAAACACATGCGGAACAAGGTTATGCTCTTTAGCATAGGTTTCGAGAATGCGTTTATGAGAAGTGATTTGTCAAGGGTATTTTCACCAAGCTTCTACCGATTGGCAAATTATCCAAAGGGCCAAGGTATCAGACGCATTTTCGAGAATATCGGACAACAGAACGTCTATCAATTAGATGGGCGTTCTGTTTATGAGTGCTATTCAGGGATGTTTGAGTTTTACAGAAATTCCCTCCAAAATCCGATTTGAGGCTCGTTATATGTGCCTACAATAAGCCCTCTATCCAGAAATCCGTTACGCTCTTCACAGCAGGTTTCAGGGAGCAGACCACAAGCATAGCAGGCTGCTAAATTTAGTGAATCACGCCCTTGTCCTCTGCTCATAATGCAGACTGGATCGTTTGAACAGACCTTTGCGTTTTTAATAGCTTTCTTAAATATTTGTGGCAAAGCATCTGGGCGACCTTGGCGTACTAATCCTCCGAGAGTTCCTTCAGAATCGCCGCTTGCAGTGTAGATAAATATTCCGGCCATGTTCTTACCGTCATCCACTTCGGAGCAGTACAGGCGCTCACTCAAGGAGGCAATGCTATATCCGCACTCGAAACTCAACTGAGAAATCAGAAGATGTGATAAAGTATGTAGCATAATAAATTTGGGGGTAATTGCCCGTGGATGATTTTGGCCGATAAAAGATTTTCGATAGTTTTCGGCTATTCTCTGTACCCGTTCATTAATAGACGGATGGCTGGCAATCCATGAGTCGATCTCCTCTTGATTAAATTCAATAAAAATCCCCTCGCCTCGAACTTCATATGCAGGATACCATCTTGTCTGCGGCTCTTTAATACTTACAAAACCTTTATCTTCTTTGTTCATGATAGGGTTGAGTCGCGAAAAGCCAATCAACGCATTAACCACCCGAACCTTCTCAATTAGAGAAACAGATTTTACATGAGGAATACCATATTCTTGGATGTCGATGGATTCTCTCAAAAAATCTCCGAGAGATTGTGTCGGAGATTCCAATTCCCCAGATAAAGCAAGATATTCTTCAATCCGATATTGTACACTAGTGACATCAATTTCTCCCGATGCAGGTTCCAGCCACTTACGTGTTAAAACTTTCTCTACATCAGATATTGATGCACCGATTTCTAAAGAAATCCTTTCGACCCATTTGAAAAATCTTTTCTTAATTATGGCAATTTTATCGTCTTCGTCATCCTCATCGTTGATGATTGTGATACAAGCCTCAAAAGCTTTACTACTCTCTATTTTCGCATTGAGTTTATCGGCATATGGGGGAATGACCAGCGAACTATAAACTACCGGAAAATATACCGATGATGCACCACGCTGGACAGTTCTTGGGTAGCACCCACACCCTTCTTTAGAATGCCTGAATGGGTGTCCTCCTTCGCAACGGAAAATACTCATATCTCCGTCTGCATCAGCTTTCTCAAAAGCATCTTTGTCAAAAGCACCTTTAAGAGTTGTACTCGCGCCGCAGGAACAACTAACGCTGAGTCCTTCGAGTCCTTCGGTGGCAGATGCTCCGGTTTTGAATTTTAGTTCCGGATGTGCGCAAATTGGTTTTTTGGCCTTTGCATGAACCCATTTAACCCATGGAAAGTCATTGAGATGTCCGTTTTCACAGACAGTTACAATACGTGCAACGACCAAATCCTGCCGACACTTTGGACACTGCATGTGTTGTGCCATATAGGGATCGGATTCGAGCAATTTGGAACGTGCTTTTGCTTTGTATTGGGCAATCCAATCCTTAAGAGGTTGGAAGGTTCTGCATTTCGGGCAAAAGTACCATTCGGGAAAACGAGAATATGCGATATTAGTTGGTAGCGCAAACCAATCAACATCAAGTGCTTTGGCAAAGCGGTCATCATATATTTTTCTGTAGCCGCTCCAATACTCAGGTGCAGCAGTAACAAGTGTTTGATCGGGGAAATCCACCATGGCTCCGACACCATACTGGAGTACAGCCTGTGCAGCACGAACAGAATGTGTAACCCTGTTCAAATCAATTTTTTGCTTTATCTGTTCAGCCATACTTAATTATCCTCCCATACTACAACTTGGCCCGGTACAGGCGTATCGACATTTCTCATAGATGTGAGTGTGTTTAATGCAGGATCATGTCCAGAGGAATTGTATTGCTTCAATAACCGATGGTCCTCATCACTTGGAGATTTCACCATGAAACGACGTCCAAAATACAACAGAGGATGTCCTTCTGCCGTAGCACATTCATCTACAAGGCTTTGCCACTTCTCGATAAATTCCTGAATTTCTCTACTAATGGCAGATACATCATCCTTTGCTCCATTGCTTGCACGATTATTTATTTCCCTAACCCGATTTATGATATATTGTTCAACCTCTCGAATGATGTCTTGGTGATACTCCGAGTCAAAATATCCGGCATCCTTGTCCTGACTCAGCCTAGCCTTAAATCGGATTATCGTGGCGAGTATTGCATGGAGAGCCCGCTCTCTTGATGGTTTGGAAAACGGTGTCGCACCAGTTGGCTCTACAAATCGATAATATGACTCATGATATGAACGGAACCGTTCATAGTGAGAACGATCGCGGCTCTTGGTGGCATCGTATTGTACAAACACAACACCGGGGTAATTGCGCCCCACACGACTGGATGCCTGAATGTATTCGCTGGTGAGCTTGGGTTGGCCCATCATCAGCATAACATTAAGACGTGCAACATCTATTCCGACCGAGATCATATTTGTAGCCAGAAGAATATTGGAGGCATACCGTTTGGCAGCTCTATTTTCTTCTGAGTATTCAACCTTCTCAAGTTTATCTAAAGTTTCATTTAGTTCGGTAGTCGAAACTCGGCTCGTTAATTCGTCTGCACCGATTATCAGCCGTCGTGTTGTGAAAAATCGGTTGGCGGTACGCACAATGAAGTCTTTCACGTCATCGTCTACCAATGTCGAAGCCTTTCCCAAATCTCTTAAGCTGTTAAAATAAACTGTGAGTGTCCATAGCTTGTCCTTCACAACATAGGGCAAATCCATCATGTCTGTCCTCTGCAACATAGCAGCCATCATACGGATCTCGGTCATGGCCTTTGTCTTTCCGGAAGGCATTATACCGACATATTTTCGCCCATACATTCCCTTTGCATAATCAATAGGTGCTTCTTTTGCAAAGAATGAGTCATCGGCATCAATACCCGGAGCGGGAAATTGCATCACATCTCGATTGTAGAGTACGGAACATTGTTCTTTTGCTTTCCTGATAGTTGCGGTAGATGCAATGATCTTTGGGCGGATTCCCTTTTGACTGCACAAAGCATCAACAGCTGTTTCATATAGGCCGACAATGGTTCCTAACGCTCCGGAAATCAGATGCAGCTCGTCCTGAATTATTAACTCCGGAGTACGGTTGTTTGAACCCACGGAGAAAAAAGCCCCGATTCTTCCGTCCCATGGCATCATGGCAAACTTATCAACCGTTCCAAATAGCAGAGTGGGAGGGGTATCATACAATTCGTCGTCAATTATCTGAATCGGTAATCGGGCAGTAAAATGGCACTCTTCATGAGGGCAATGCATATAAAAGTGTTTTCCGCGCATTGCGTATCCCCATGCTCCTACCAGTCGAGACCCTTTTTCATCCTTTACCATTTTCGTGCCGCACCAGGGACATTTGAGAACTTGAAATTTGTTATGGCGCTCTTTCTCGTTGCGAACATAATAGGGCTTGCTTACAGAAATCAGCTTGTTCAGATGATATTTCGCATCATCGTTCTTATTTGGTATATGAGCGCCACCTATCCAGAGGCCTATAGTAATAGGGTCGTTTCCCAAAGTGTAGGTCGGATATTTATGTTCCCTGTTAAGGCTGTCCTGCCTGATATATTCGCAGGCACAAATAAGTGTTGCGGCTCGTGTAAACTGTTGGGCAGTCAGAAGCCTTAGTGTATAGCGCATAATTACCGCCGTTCCGCCGCTCTCTTGCAGACAGCTAAGCTTGCGGTAAAAGATGGTGAATGCCGTTAAACCCAGATAAGCTTCGGTTTTGCCGCCACCGGTGGGAAACCAAATCAAGTCAACAATACTGCGATCCTCCGAAGTGTCGCTGACGATAGAATCTATATCCATCAACAGGAAAGCTATTTGGAACGGTCTCCATTTTGTATTGTCGTCCGACTCTGTACGATAATTTAGGCCAAGAAGTCTCTTAGCGATTTCCTCATCATCGTCATATCTATCCTCATTTGACATATCAGCCTGCATTTTCAAATGTACCCGTTGCATAAACATTGCTCTGTTGGCAAGTAAAAACGCACTATAGGCGTTTTCGTTAGTTTTTAGCGTCTCAATCCCGGAGTACATACGCTTATACGCACGCCTACAGTCGATAATGTTTCGTGTGGCAGCCGCTTGGTATTGGGGGTCTAATTTTTTGGCAATTTCAGAAATATCGTCTACCCAGCTTTTATATAAATCAACCAGTGCAGTCATAGAGCAAAGTCGCTGATCCTTTGAGGCATCGCTTAGATCAGACAAATATTTCATAGACAATTCCCGGTCGGTAAGACGAGTATTTTCGGGCAACGAAAAACTCATTGAGGGGATTTCACGCACAGGGAAAAATTCGCTCCAAATGCTGCCGTGTCCACTGTCATCGATCTTCCAGTCAACAGAAGTACCAAGCCCTGTTCCGTATATCTTCTTATCCCGATATAACAGAGCGAGAGACTGCTCCTCCTCATCCATTGAATCTATATCCGCATCGGGATTGCTCTCGATGAACACAAAGTTGTTATTTTGGGTGCTAATTGTTATCTTAGATTGGAAAATACAGTGGTACGGTTTGGCTGGGGACTCCTCCAGCGCATTTACGAGCATAACGGTTATGGACCAAATATCGTCACCCATCCGAGTCCTTAGAGCAACGATCTTAGCAGGCGTATGGTCAAGATTCTTGTTTCGCTCATCCTCTACATAGTCGCTTTGGGTAAAGTTCAGCTCAAAGGATTCAATTTCATGTGGTTCACGAACATATCCTGTACGGCAATAGTCCGCAAACCTATATGTTATTTGTTTCAGTGTAAAGAATTCACTTTCGGGAATAGTATCATGCTCAAAAATTTCCCGAGCCTCCTTGAGGGTGATTTGCGACAAAAGCTTGATACATCTCAGTCCTTTGTCGTAGACCATTTTATGTCCAAGCTCGGGCGGGAGAGCATAGGTATCTGGGTCTGCCGGAAAATACGGAATTACACAGTCGGTAACTTTTGCCGCCCGATATGTTGCAAATTTAGCATTTCCGAATACATGGGAAGTATCGCCTTTAACAAGGAATGTAATTCCCATGGAAGACTGCATATATTGCGAGGCCATTCCGATTTCTTCGTCCAGATTTTCATTAGCTGTTTCGTCTGCTTCGTATGTATGTGAACTATTGGCTTTCTCTTGGGGCTGCTCTTTGGAGACATCCGGTGTATCTTCCAATTCGCCTGACTCTTCCGCATCCTCATCCGATGACAAAACAGGAAGTGTTTCGTCGTTGTCTTGATTGACTTGGTTTCCTTGCGGAAACAGTATTCCGACTGAATAACGACTGTCCGGCCTTGCCGAAATCAATTCATGGTCAGCATCCGGAACGGAAAATTCAGATCCCGGCCCCATAATTTCGGATTTGATGGTTTGGATATATTCGTCTCTGGCGCTGATCAGCTGATGTCTAAGTTCATTTTCTGTCATAGCTAACCCTCCGACTCACTAATTGGTCTATTTACAAGATTGATCGGTACATTCATAACTTCATCCAAATACAGAATACTGTCTATTTCCATAATTTCGGAGAGATTTTCCACATTGTCATAGACAACTTCAAAAATACTTCCGGCAGGAGGGACATGTCCGCTAAGTTTGTCATTGATAGCTTTTGCAATAAGGCTCAATATCTCTCTGCGTTCATGACGCACAATATTGCACCCTTCAAAATAGCTACGAGGGTCTTTCATAAGATACGGGTCTTGCGTCATATTCGCTATCTGTTCAAAAGTCTTTTCCTTTCTTGGCCCTACGATATGACTATCTTCGGTAAGCCACTGCCGTACCGCCATCGTAGTAAGAGAACTGCCGTACTCTTTCAGCTTCCGCGCAAGTGTTTGGTAAGTGTACCCATTTTTTTCTTTGTACTCACGCAAAACTTCTTTCCAGTAAAACGCTTTTTCTGTGGCATCAATAATCTGTTCGTTCAGGCGGCGCAAGGAGATAAGTTGATCATATATGTAATCAACGATATTGTGGGTATAGTCATTCCTTTTTACAAAGACAAGCAGATCACCGGGAGATAATTTCTCTACCGAAGTCTCGGCTACAGTTCCAGCATTAGAATCAAACACAATAGGGCCGTAGAACTTAGAAAACAGTATCCTCTCTCCTGTAGTAAAAACACCGACATAACGCACCTCAGATACCACATCTCTGGCACTCCCATCCATAGCACTTGAAACCAGTTTTTTAATATCAAACGAGCCAATGTTTTCAATATATTGATCAAGATCAGTGGTTTCAGACATAATAATGTCGATTTCCTCTGGGCTTTCAACATCCTTATTTTGTACATCTTCTTCGTATACTTCGCCTTTTTGTACGCTTATGTGACGATTCAGCTGCCGAGACAGTTTTTCTGCCTTATATTGCCTGTGACGAAATGTTTTCCCTTCACAGTCATATAAGAGAACATCAACTGTTTTCGCCGAATAGCATTGGAGCACATTGAACCGCTTGCTTCCTATATCTCCAATAACCAGGATATAGTCATATTCATCTGCAATATTAAACCTGTTTACCGTCGTTAATTTAGGCTTTGGCTCTGGCAAGTTGATGAACCAAGGCATATCCATAATCACATCGGCATAGTATGCTTTCGGCAATACTATTGCTATATTTGCCCCCTTACGCATTTCGATGCGCCGATGCATAAAATCACACTTTGGTGATGATGTTTTTAAATTGCCATATTGCAATTCTAAATCATCGACAATCTGACTACATATTTCTTTCATTGAACCAGCTGTACCAGAAATTTCCCGTAGACTTTGGATTCGCGCATATGGAGAAACAACGGCAGAATGTAGTTGCTTGGAGCGAATCGCTTCTTCCAGACAATCCATGGGAAACGGAGCTGTGGTGAGTATATTCAACAGCGTGTATGCGGATAAAATATAATCTTCTTTTTTGTCATTTGCCCAATTAGATTGTTTTAACAACATCAAATTTCTTTTTATCTGTTTATATTTATCCCAGCCCATACCGCCGCCAATATTAACTGCTATAACTTCATTATGTAGTACATTTGCTACCTGACGATATAACTCGTCCGTCAATGTATTATGAGATGTTTTCCGAGTGACACTTTGAGAAAGGAACTCCTTTGTACAGGCAAAAATAGACGAATCGGTATACAAATTCAGTATATTCTCACATAATTCCGCTCTCATCGGAGAAGTAATATGAGCAAAACGCAATGACTTTCTCCGAAGCAAATCCGCCAATTCCGTCGCGTTTTCGATCGGTGAAGTCAGTCCCGAGACCAGAAGTCCGACGACCTTTTTTCCGGTTCTGTCCAAAACCAGATCCCTTGCCGTTCCTATCTTTCCGGTCACCTTTAACACCGCTTCCGTTTTTGTCGGATTGATGCCGAATTGAGATACCGATCCGCCGGATGTGTAGTATGATGCCGGGACAAGGTCGGAAAGCCCAATCCGCTTCCCGTCCCCATATACGATAAGGAGCTTTCGATAAATATCGGAGAACTCGGCACGATCCGCCACGACTACGACCGAGGTATCAATCTCTACCGGAACATCGGATATGGGAATGCCGTACACGTACGAGAAAAAATCCGCCCGATTCGTTTTCCTGCGGCGTACGCCCCGCCCGTCCGTTTTCGAGGATGTTCCGTAATAGGGTCTGATGGCGTGTTTATTTTTCTCATAGGGTTCGTAGTGGATGCGGTTTCCGTTCATTCCCCTGCCGTCCTGCTCAAGAACGATATGGACTTTTCCTTCTATGTTTTTTGTTCCCTTCCATCGATACCGCTCGTTTTGGAACATAACGATATCGCCGACATTCAATGCGGCTAAAATATCGTCGTTCGTGTTCAGGTTATAGGCGAACGCGCCGAGACTGACAGTGACAACGGAAATGATATCGAAGCAAACGGAACCAGTATGCAACGCGAAACTGACGCTCCGATCCTGTACCGAAAGAGAACCAGCAAAAAAACTTACATACCGTCTTAAAATATCCTCTTTGGAGATTAAAGCATCACCGTAGAAGATATCGCACTTTTCAAGCAAATTTCCCAATACGTTTTCCGGCATGACCCTTACCTCCGATCCCCGAAATATATGTGCGATGTTTTGGTTAATCCGCCACAATCAACTTATATCGGGAGTATCTTCCATGTGTAACAAGCTCAAGCTTTTCTTTTAAGACTAGGTTTCTGAGTAAGTACATCGCATGATTATTTGTAAAACCAAATGTCTCTACAACATCACGCTTCGTTATATATTCTTTGCGTGTTGCAAGTGCAATAATATTATCCGATTCGGTAGGCATCAGTATGGCAAGACATCTTACCATAAATTCAGCCATTATCTTAACGGCAGGAATCGTAACAGAATTTCCAAACTGCTTATATCTCTGCACATTTGGTATAGTGTCGGGAAAAGAAAACCTGTCTACACCTTCTTCGTCAATAAACGCATAGTTTACAAATCCTTGTAATTTTCCCCATTCTTCCGGCGTCATCACCCGAATACCTTTATCGTTGAGTGGTGTTTTTTTTCCTACAATTGTCATGCCTGCAATTCCGTCTATTGGATCATAGACCAGATTACGTTCTCGTCCAGAACCTCCTGTAGCGAGCAATGTATTTGCAATCGGATGCTCTATTCCTTCTTCGTTCAAAATGCGATAGCCAAATCCATATCCCTTTTTTTCTTGGCGGTCTCTATGCTTGATTAAAGTATCCAAATATCCTGACGCCATGTAGTATTTGGGCAACACATTATGATCAAGTATCGCATTAATATCTTCGTATAAAACGACAGCTCCTTGTGTGGGTAGGACATCTGGTAACTTTGAAAAAAGACTTTGAGGGAAACGCTCTTTGTCAAAACCTATGATATATGTTCGCGGGCGATTTTGTGGAACCCCAAATTCCCGTGAATTTCGGACAAACTCTTTTGATGAATACACTAAGGAGCCATCTTCATCCATACCTACTCCAATTATATGGTAATTAAGATCGCACACCAATGTATTAAGTATTGTTTTAATGGTTCTACCTTTGTCATGAGTAACAAGGTGTCCTACATTTTCAAGAAAAAAAGCACACGGCCGTGAACGGCCAATAATATCTGCAATATGGAAAAAAATCTGACCTTTTTCTTCGTTTTCAAAGCCTTCTTCACGCCCGACTCTGCTGAATGTTTGACAGGGAAAACCAGCCAAAAGGACATCATAAGAGATTTCTTCTAACTGTCTTTTGAAATCCTCTGAGGTTAAATCATTATGAGGATTTTCGCCAAACAAATGCTCATATGTCTGGCAGGCATATTTATCAATCTCGGCTGACATAACATTTTGAAACCATCCAGTCATCTCAAACGCTCTGCGGATGCCTCCAATCCCGGCGCACAAATCAATCGTTTTGTAGGGCCGTCCAGGAAATTCATGCAATTTCGTCTCAATAGCATCTGCACAGGCAGAAAGATTTTTCTTTATTTGATGCCCCCAAAACCGAAGGACAATCCACCCGTTTGCTCTTAGCCTTGCAGTGACATCCGCATCACGAGCCATATTCTTTTCAATCTTTGCAATCCAAAAGGCTCGGTTGCTCTTTATCTCATTTTGTGCCTTTTCCCAATTATAGCCGTGCCAAAAGTCACCATCACAGAAAACAGCAATCTTTCGGGCAGGAAAAGCTATATCTGGTTTTCCAATAATGGTTTTGACATTTCTGGAAAACGATCTGATACCACGGCGAATAAGCTCAGCACATAACGCAGTTTCTAATGCGGTATCCGAATTTTTTACATGACTCATATTTGTATGTATTTGTTCCTTTGTCTTCTTTCCCATAACGGCATCACCTCGCATTCCTTCAAAATTTTGGCTAGAGCTTTCTCCCCTATTCCATATTACAATAACGCCAACTCAGTATCGGTAAACTTACCGCTCTTTTTTAAGAGCTTCTTCAGACACTCCTTAAAGACAGCTTTTGCTGTGCTGTTTGCCGCTTCACGGGCATAAATGTATCCGACAACAATGCGCAACTGTTTTTCTATGTCCACAACTGTAACTTGATCGAAAAATTCACGATTGACTCTATATACGCATAATCCGGTAATAAGTACAGTGTTATTGATAAAATTAGAATACTCCATTAAATATTCCTGGAGCGTATTCCACATAGTCATTTTATCCTGAGACCTAACTGCATCAAACGCTTTTTGACTTTTCCTATTTGATGCCATAACAGTATGAGTCATTTCCGCTGCGGCTTTTGCAAGTTCTGCGGCTTTTAACGATTTTTCTTCATAACGAATTTGAAGTTCCTGAAGTTTTTCTTCCATTTTCAATCCTCACATATGAGTTTAGTAATAGCTACTATTTTTCTCATAATCTTTTGAGCAACCGTGATGCTAGCGGTGTCTATTGTAAAATTATAGCATATTTTTGCCCGAATATCAATCCCTGTTGGAGGTCTCCGCGTATTTTATAATTCTGCTTGCTGCTTGGCAGAAATGTAATCTTAATGCGGCTTTGCAATTTGCGTCTCATGGCATACTCTACCAGATCCTGTGCATTACCCAAATGCCACGCATAAGCGATCAGATAATCGCTGTGTTCTACCATATAGCGGTTGGCTCGGATGATAGCGGCCCGCTTAGGAACCATCTCCATCCTCGACGGGTAGAACGTGCCATCAAAACCAGGTAGCGTTGGGGTAGAGCGATCATACGGATGATAGGGGAGCAGTAAACTGAGCGTCACCTCTATGTGACGCTTCTGCCTGTTAAAAAAGTGATTTCTAATGATAAAAAGACATCAAAAGTTGCCGTATAAGCGATACCGACTGTACTACCACAACTTATTCCACAACTTATTTTGACAGTTCAATTAAAGGAAACGAGTCGTTTTTGACGCTTTGACGCAGCGTACCGCCATGCCGTCAAAACGTTCATACATCCCTACAACGAAATCCGTCACGCCATACTCTGTAATATGCCGTTCTACCTCATCATCAAGAATCGTCACAGACTATCAGAAGTCCTTCGATGTCCGATGAAAAAGCGCAGCGCAACCACATATACACTTCAAGTAAAAGGCGGTATTAGCAGTTCGACGATCCGCCGTCTGAAAGCGGGAGAGTCCGTATCCACAAATACCTTGGAGACACTTTGTAAAATATCGGAATGCGAACTTCAGGATATTGTCAAATATTTGCCGGATTAGGGGTGCTGATATTACCGTTCCTGATCCCGCCTGTTCGTATGGCGATGTCGATGTTTGTAATCTTGCTTAACTGACTGCTGGAGCTTCTCCCGAATAGACATCGGCTCCACTACCTCATCCAGCAAGTCCGCAACATCTTTCTGGCTCTGAACCAGTAGGATGGAATCAAACTTTTTTCGATAAGTAGCCTGGAGACGATGAACCGTCTCATGTTCTTTGCCAGGGCGAATTGCTTGGCGGGCAGTTTCCAATTCTGTGGTATCCATATCTGACGCCTGCTGCTGTAGCTCAGTATACTGTGCCAATGCCACGTCCAGTTCAGCAGTATATTTGTCCTCCTGCTGGTTCAGCTTTTCCAGAGAAGATTCCATAGAAGCAATACGTTTTCTGATCCCCTCCATACCGTGATCGTCCTTACAATCTAATTGATTGAACAACAGAGCCTTTTCGCTTTTTAGTTCCTCAATATCCTCAGTCAGTACAGTGATTTTTTGTGCCAGCGAACGATGCTTGAACACTTGGATTGCCGGAACAGCTTTCTTTTCCTCCAACAACGCACGGCGTTCACGAATCTTGCCCTTGAGCTGATTA
>CAMWSZ010000002.1 GCA_947177005.1 uncultured Clostridia bacterium
CTGGGACGGTGCGACCATTTGACGCAGGCCGGAATCGAGCCGGTCCGGCAAATCACGGGCCGCGACAGAAACCGTATGGCGATCATGGGCGACATCCTGTCGGCGGCGTCCTTCGGAATCGACACCATGCTGGCCCTGACCGGCGACCACCCGGTTGTGGGCGACTGCAAGGACAGCAAGCCGGTCTATGACCTGGATTCCGTGGGCATTCTGCGGATGCTCTCGGAAATGGAGGCCACCGGCAAGGACTGCGGCGGAAATGCGCTGGCAGGCGGCGCACCGGTATTCTTCAAGGGCGCGGCGGTGACGCCGGTGTATGAGCCGCTGATCCTGCAAATCAACAAGCTCCGCCAGAAGGTGGATGCCGGCGCCCGGTACATACAGACGCAGGGCATCTTTGACCTGGACAGCCTGAAACGGTTTATGGAAGCAGTCGATAAAGCGGGAATCAGCGTTCCGGTTATGGCGGGGATCATTCCGCTGAAGTCGGCGGGCATGGCAAAGTTCATGAATGAGAACGTGCCTGGTATCGCGGTGCCGCAGGAGATGATAGACCGGCTGGCGGCTGCTGCGGAGGACGGAAAGGCGCGGGGCGTCAAGGGCCTGCCTGTGGCGTTGGGGATCGAAATGGCGGCGGAGCTGATCGCCGGAATCCACGACGGAAATATCTGTCCGGGCGTCCATATCATGGCTATTGGCGCGGAACGCAATGTGCCTGAAATCTTGGAGCGTGCCGGAGTACGGTAAAAAATTCTGCCAAAAACCTCCCCCGCCTGCTACTAGACGGGGGAGGTTCGTTTGGATAATTATTTCAGAATTGTGTTGAAAATAAAGGAATTAGGATATGTTAAGCGTGGATACTCTACTGTCGGGATCTTTTCATATTCAAATGTAAGCTGGGTAGTATTAAGCAGATTAACGTTGAAAGTCTGCGGAACCTGTCCGCCCTTCAGATCGAATTGCCCTAATACACTGCCATTGTCGCCCTTCACATAGAGAGTGATATCCGCCTCCGAATAGGCCTTAAAAGACAGGCTGCTATATTTGCCGCCCAAATTAAAGGAGCAAAGTTTAGGCTCCTCGTGGTAGTTGTAGTACGTACCAAGCCAATGGCTTACACTTTCGCCGCCGATAGACATGACTTGCTTATCTTTACTTTGAAGGAATTGGACCGCCGTTGAGGAAGTATAAGTATACTTTCTGAGAAATGGGGTATACGGCTCGAAATTCTCAATCAAATCGACACCGTCCGCCGCCTCGCCCAGCAGAACGGTCTTCGTAGCCTGATCCCACTTCACGTCAACGCCGAAAATATTGCCGATGGCGCGGACGGGCAGATAGGTGGTGCCGTTGTAGGTGATGGGATAAATGGTGCTGCCGTCGGCGGCTTTCAGGGCCTGGGTCTCGCCGTTGTACTTGACGGTGATTTCGGTGCTGAGATAGGCTTTGATTTCCTGGAGCGTCCCAGCGGCGCTGGCCCCGATGGTCAGGCCGCAGACCAGAGCCAAAGCAACCGCAAGGGTGGTGAACAGGTTTCTGTGCTTCATTAAAAGATTCCTCCTCTTGTTGATACCGCTGTCCAACGGCATATGTTGCCAATATTATAAACCCCCGTTATGCAAATTGCAAGCTGTACCCGTCCGATTTGCTTCGGCAAATTCGACAAAAAAGCCGGGTATCCATATTTGGATACCCGGTTCTGGCAGCGGGAGAAGGATTCGAACCCTCACATACGGAGTCAGAGTCCGCTGTGCTACCCTTACACAATCCCGCTATGTCCTTGACGAACAATCCCTATTATACTCATTTCTGCGGATTTGTCAAGCACCAATTTTATTTTCCCGGAAAAATTTTTCGCTCACAAATTTATCTGCACAGTTCCCTCCGACATTGACAGGCCGGGACCGGTGTGGTAATCTGAACATATGGAAACAGCCAATCTAACGCGGGAGGTATCGTTATGGGCTATCATGGGTTTGCGATTGACCAGTATCTGGACGCGCAGAACGTCACCCGGCAGCTTGACGGGCTGATGCGGAAACCGGTGTACTCCGTCCGGCCGGAGGTGCTGAAGGGCTATGTGGACAACTTTTTCAATGCCAGGTGCCTGAAATCAAAGGAGATGATCCGGCAGGCGAAAAAAACAATTCCGGGCGGCGTGCAGCATAATCTTGCCTTCAACTATCCCTTCCCTATCGTCATTACGAAGGCCGAGGGCGCGAAGCTTTACGATATCGACGGCAACTGGTACTATGACCTGCTCCAGGCCGGAGGCCCCACCCTGCTGGGCAGCAATCCCCCGGCAGTGCGGGAGCAGGTGATCGAGCTGCTGAATACCTGCGGTCCCTCCACCGGACTGTTTCACGAGTTTGAGTACAGGCTGGCGAAAAAAATATCGGATCTGGTCCCCTCCGTGGAGATGTTCCGGATGCTTGGCTCCGGGACCGAGGCCGCCATGTGCGCGGCGCGTATCGCACGGCTGAAAACCGGAAAAAAGAATATCCTGAAAATGGGCGGCGCGTATCACGGCTGGTCCGACCAGCTCGCCTACGGCATCCGCGTGCCGGGAACTAAGGGCCTGCTGTCGAAGGGCGTGCCGGACTTTGTGTTCCGGCATACCGGCGAGTTCTTCCCCAACGATCTGGAGGATCTGGAGCGGAAGCTGAAAGCCAACCGTTTCACAGGCGGCACCGCCGCCGTATATCTGGAGCCGCTGGGTCCGGAGAGCGGCACGCGGCCCGTTTCCAAGGAATTTGTCAGGGGCGCGGCAAGGCTGGCCCGGCAGTATGGCGCACTGCTGGTTTTTGACGAGGTTGTGACGGGCTTCCGGGTTGGTTTGAGCGGTGCACAGGGCTATTTCGGCGTGGACCCGGATCTTACCGTCTTTGGGAAAATCATCGCGGGCGGTTATCCGGGCGCGGGCGGCGTGGGCGGCCACCGGGACTGCATGGCTTATCTGGGTGCGGGTCTGGATTCCTCCGGGAAAAAGGTTCCAAAGGCTATGTGCGGCGGCACAATGGCCGCTACCCCGATTTCCTGCGTGGCGGGGTACTATACCCTCTGCGAGATTGAACGCACCAACGCCTGCGAAACCGCCGGACGCATGGGAGACCGTCTCACAAAGGGCTTGCAGGCACTGATAAAAAAATACGGCCTGCCCTTTGTGGCTTTCAATCAGGGGTCCATTTGTCATCTGGACAACGCCGGAACCATGCATTTCTTCATTGACTGGAAAAAGCCGTGGAAGATTCCCGAAGTCCTGAAACAGACCAAAGTCCGGCAGAGAGAAATGGAGCGTATGGGCGCGGCCTATATGGCGGAGGGCATCGTCACGCTGGCCGGTTCCCGGCTCTACACCAGCGCCGCCTATACGGAAGAGATGATCGACGATGTGCTGGCACGGTTTGAACGGGTGCTGGCGGGCTGCGGGCCGCTGGCCGGGTGACGGCGATGTATGAGGAAAACGAGGCCCGGCGTCTGAGCGTGCAGGCGGCACGGCGGCTGCTGGAGGCGGGTTTGACCGCCCGTACCTGGGGAAATATCAGCGCACGGGTCGCAAAGGACCGGTTTGTGATTACCCCCAGCGGTTTGGCCTATGAAACGCTGCGGCCGGAACAGTTGGTTTTAATGGATCTGTCGGGCCGCGTCCTGGGCGGCGGCAGGCCCTCCAGTGAAAAAGGAATCCATGCCGATGCCTACCGCCTGCATCCCGAGGTGCGGTTTGTGATCCATACGCATCAGGACAATGCGTCGGTGGCCAGCACGGCGGGGCTGGATCTGACCCCTTCTCATCCGCTGCTGAACGGCTGCGTGCCCTGCGCTGCCTACGGGATGCCGTCCACGGACAGGCTGCGGCGGGCGGTGGCGGAGCAGGAAAAACAGTGGCCGGAAAGCCCGGCCATACTGCTGCGGAGCCACGGGGCGCTGTGCATGGGTGCGTCCATGGAGGACGCTTTCGCCGCAGCGGAGGCGCTGGAAACGGTGTGCGGAGAGTTCATACAGGCACGGCTGGGACACCTGCCCCGGTCCCGCGTACCGGATTGGGGCGTCAGCCAGCGTCGCGGCGACGCATTTATTCTGACACGGTACGGACGCCGCACGGCGTTTGCCGTCCGCGCCGAACGCCACCCCCTGGCCGCTGCCATACATGCCGCCATTTATCAGAACAGTGTTGTACAATACATCGCCCACGAGACCGCGCCGGAGGTGATTTTAGCCGGCAGGCGCGGCGTGACCATGCGTCCCATGCTGGACGATCTGGCGCAGATTGCCGGTGTGGACATCCGGTGCGCGGGTGCGTCCCCGGGACAGGCCGCCGCCGCACTGCGGAACCGCAATGCCGTATTATTGCGGGGCGCGGGCGCACTGTGTACCGGTATGACAGAGGACGATGTGCTGGCGGTGCGGGCCATTCTGCGGAAGGGCTGCCGGGCATGGCTGCTGGCGGACACCGTGCCGTCGTGCAGGCCCCTGGGCCGGATTGACGCATGGATGCAGAGGACAATTTATGTGATGCAGTATGCCAAGAAAAAGAATTCCCAATAATGGATCGTCGGGTACCGGCGAATTCCAAAGATTTTATTAACGCAGCAGCAGAGGAGGAGGAGGCAGCTTTATGACCTATGTACTGGCTTACGACGTGGGCACCACCGGCGTCAAAACCTGCCTGTTCGGCATTGACCGGAAAATTACACTGCTTGCCAGCGCCCAGCAGGGCTACGGCCTCTACATCCTGCCCAACGGCGGGGCGGAACAGGATGCCGGCGAATGGTGGGACGCCATGTGCTCCACCACAAAAGCCCTCTTCCGTGACTGCGGAATCTCCCCCCATGAAGTAGCCGGGATTTCCTTCTGCTCCCAGATGCAGGGTCTTGTGCTGGTAGACCAAAACGGCGTGCCTGTGCGCCGCCCGATGAGCTATATGGACCAGCGGGCGGGCCGTGAACTCAAAAAGGGCCTGGCCTACGGTCCGCAGATTGCCGGGGCCAACGTGGGGAAATTGCTGAAAAGCCTGCGGATTACCGGCGCGGTGTCCAACAGCGTCAAGGACCCGCTGTGGAAATATAAGTGGGTGCAGGCCAATGAGCCGGAAAACTTCCGGAAAGCAGGCAAATGGCTGGATGTAAAGGAATATCTGCTGATGCGCTGTACCGGCAGGGCGGTCATGACGGAAGACTCCGCTTATGCCACCCTCCTCTATGATACCCGGAAAGGCCATGAAGGATGGAGCGGAGAGCTGTGCCGTCTGTTCGGGGTGGACCGCCGTCATCTCCCGCCCATTATCCGTGCGGAGGAGCAGGCCGGTTCCCTCACCGTCCGTGCCGCCGCGGAGCTGGGCCTCGCTATGGGCACTCCCGTCTTCGGCGGCGGCGGCGACGCCGCGCTGATTGGCGTAGGCTCCGGCGCGGCTGCCGTGGGCAGTACGCATATCTACTGCGGAACCTCCGGATGGGTGTCCACGGTCACGGATAAACAGCAGGTGGATGTGTCCGCCATGATCGCCGCCATTGTGGGGGCGCAGAAGGGCCGCTTCAACTACTTCGCCGAGATGGAGACCGCCGGAAAATGCCTGGAATGGGTGAAGGACCACCTCGCCCTGGACGAAATCGGGATCTATCTGGAGAAAAAAGACGTTGCGGCCAGCCGGGAGGCCGTCTACGCCAGCCTGTACGACTACTTGGGCGAAACGGTAAAACGCTGTCCGCCGGGGGCGAACGGCGTGCTCTTCACCCCCTGGCTCCACGGCAACCGCTGCCCCTTTGAGGACCCGGACGCCGCGGGCATGTTTTTTAATATTCGCCTTGGTACAGGCAAAACAGAGCTGATTCGCGCCGTGGTGGAGGGCGTGTGCTTTCATCTGCGGTGGATGCTGGAGTGTCAGGCCAGAAAGGTGCCCACATCCAATCCTGTCCGTTTTGCGGGCGGCGGGGCGCTGTCGCCCGTGACCAGTCAGATCCTCGCCGATATCACCGGCAGAACCATTCAGGTGGCCGCCAGCCCCCAGAACGCCGGGGCGGTGGGCGCGGCGGCAGTGATTGGCGTGGGACTGGGGATCATCCCGGATCTCGACGCCGCAGGTTCGTTTATCCCCCCGGAACATACCTATGTGCCGGATTTAAAAAACAAAGCCGTCTATGAACGGAATTATGAGACGTTCCGGAAGCTGTATTCCGCCAATAAAGCCCTGTTCCGGACGATGAATCAGTCCAGCATATGAGAGGAGTGTGAGGCTGTGAAGGAAGCGCTGAGATCCCTGAAATTCACCCTGTTTTCCCTCTCCGCCGGGATCATTGAGATGACTGCGTTCTCCCTGCTCAATGAGGCCACCGCCTGGAGCTACTGGCCCTGCTATCTGATCGCGCTGTCGCTGTCGGTGCTGTGGAACTTCACGCTGAACCGGCGGTATACGTTCCAGTCGGCTAACAACGTGCCGAAGGCAATGGCATTGGTGTTCGGGTTTTACTGCGTGTTTACGCCGCTGTCCGCCTGGCTGGGAAGCTGGCTCGCCGATACCCTGCTGTGGAATGAGTATTTGGTCACGGTCATCAATATGCTGGCGAATTTTGTGCTGGAATACCTCTTTGACCGGTTTGTGGTTTTCCGGGATTCCCTGGATACCAACAGCATCGCAAAAAGGAAACAGTAATAGAAAATGACATGCTCCCTCTATAGATGACAGTTTTTATTATTTCACTGTCTCTCACTGAGGGAGCATATCATATTTAGATAATGTAGAGGTATGCCAAACAAAGAGAAAGGAATTGCAAGCGGTATTTCATTATTCCGCCCGGCAGATCACGCCGCCGCCTACCACGGCATCCTCCTGATATACCACCAGCGACTGCCCGGCTGTGACGGCTCTCTGCGGCGTCTCAAACTCCATTCTGACTGTTCCGTCCGCCTGGGGATACAGCGTCCCGGACGCCTCCGTCTGACTGTAGCGGGTCTTGGCGGTCACGGTAAGCGGTCCGGACTGCGGCGGTACGGATACCCAGTTGAATTCCTCCGCCCAGACGATCCGGCTGTATAAATCCGATTCATCTCCTAAAATAACCGTGTTGTTTTCCGCATCCTTGCGCACCACATACAGCGGCCGGTCCGCACTCACGCCCAGTCCCCGCCGCTGGCCGGTGGTGTAGCACGCAAGTCCGCGGTGCTTCCCCAGCACACGGCCCTGCATGTCCACAAAATCCCCCGGGATCAATTCCATACCGCCCCAACGCCGCAGAAAACCGGGATAATCCCCGTCGGGGATGAAACAGATGTCCTGACTGTCCGGCTTGCGGGCGCAGCACAGTCCGCGCTCCTCCGCCATTGCCCGCACCGACGCCTTGCCGTAATTCCCGACAGGCAGCAGCAGACGGCTGAGCTGCTCCTGCCGCAGCGGGTACAGCACATAGCTTTGATCCTTCCGCCGGTCCAGCCCGCGCAGAAGCCGCCACCGCCCCGACGCTTCGTCAAAAACAGTCCGCGCATAGTGCCCGGTGGCGATATAGCCGGTCTCCAGCTCGTCCGCACGCCGCAGCAGAGCGTCGAATTTAATGTACCGGTTGCACCGGATGCATGGATTGGGCGTCCGGCCCGCCTGATAGGCGGATACGAAATCATTCATTACATAACGCCGGAAGGGCTCTTTGAAATTGAACACAAAAAAATCAATCCCCAGCCGCCGGGCCGTGGAGCGGGCGTCCTCCACGTCTTCCAGAGAACAGCACCCGCTGTCCACTTCCTGCCCGATGTCCGCCGTGTCCAGCAGACGCAGCGTACAGCCGGTGACCTCATACCCGGCGTCCCGGAGCAGCATGGCGGCGGCGGCGCTGTCCACCCCGCCGCTCATGCCGCACAGTACCTTTTTTTCCTTCATTTGCACTGTCATCCTTTCGTACAGTTCCTTGACTGAATGGGTTCGCCCGCCCGGAACTCAGTCCATATACTGCCGGGTAAACGCCTCCCACGGCAGAGCGTCGGAAAGCTCCGTCAGGGTCCGGCTGAAGGTGTCGTATTCGTAATCCAGCGTTTTCAGATTCTTGACCCTGTCCCGCCTGTTGGGCAGGGATACCGTGACTGTGGTCCCCTCCTCCACGTCGGGCAGTATCAGCGTCCCGCCGTGCTCCTGCGCAATCTGACGGCAGATGGGCAGGCCAAGACCCAGACCGTGGGGCGGCGGGTCCAGACGGTCCGTATGGCGGTAGCGGTCAAAGACCGTGTCCCGCAGCCCGGCAGGAATCCCGCAGCCGTTGTCCGAAACCGTTACCGTTACCCATTTCGGTTCGACCCGCAGTTCCAATATTACCCGCCCGCCGCTGGGCGTAAACTTAAACGCATTGGAAAGCAGATTCATAATCAGCCGTTTTATCCGGCGTCTGTCCATTAAAATGATATGGCAGCCGGTGCCGGGCCGGTAAACCAGCTCCAGCCCCAGCAGTTTGGCAGGATACTGCGCTTCCTGCGCCAGAGCCTGGCACAGCGCTGCAATATCATCGTTGCGCAGGTTTGGCGTGCCGGGCTCGTTCAGATGAGCTGCGTCCGCCAGATTATCCGCCAGCCGCATGATGCGGTAATAGCTCTGGCACAGCACTGCCGCATTCCGGTCAATGCCGCCGTCCTCATCCCGCAGGTCCGGCGGCGCAAGGCTTTGCAGGGCCGTATAGATGTTTCCCAAAGAAGCGCGCAGCTGCCCAGAGACCTGACGCAGTACCCCGCACAGCTCCTCGTTCCGCTCAAAAATATCATCTGACATGGGACACCTCCTGTCAAGTAGTGTATGCCCGGAGGTCAAAAAAAGATTGGCAAATTCCACCATTTCAGGACCCTGATGGCAAATTTCCGATTTCTGATGACTCATCATACCAAATTTTTGTCGAAATTACAAGAAAATTCTTTCGCGGAAAAATTTTCTACAAAAAACACTTTTCATTTCACCAATCATGGTGTATACTATCTACCAGAATACCACTAAAATATGAGAGGAGTTTTTTATCATGAGCATCAAAGTTGGTATCAATGGATTCGGCCGCATCGGACGGATGGTCTTCCGCGCAACCGTCAATCATCCGGACATCGAAGTCGTCGGCATCAATGACCTGTGCGAGGCCAAGTACCTGGCTTATATGCTGAAGTACGACACCATGCACGGCCAGTTCCAGGGCGACGTCGACGCTACGGACGACGCGATCATCGTCAACGGCAAGAAAATCCCCATCTCCGCTGAGCGCAACGTCGCTGACCTGCCCTGGGGCAAGCTGGGCGCGGAGTATGTGGTCGAATCCACCGGCCTGTTCCTGACCAAAGAGAAGGCGCAGGGCCATTTGGACGCCGGTGCTAAGAAGGTCATCATGTCCGCTCCCTCCAAGGACGATACCCCCATGTTCGTTATGGGCGTCAATCAGGACAAGTATACCTCCGACATGAACTTCGTGTCCAACGCCTCCTGCACCACCAACTGCCTCGCCCCCATTGCCAAGGTCCTCAACGACAACTTCGGCATCGTCAGCGGCCTGATGACCACCGTTCACTCCACCACCAACACCCAGAAGTGCGTGGACGCTCCTTCCCAGAAGGATTGGCGCGGCGGCCGTGCTGCTTCCGGCAACATCATCCCCTCCTCCACCGGCGCTGCCAAGGCTGTCGGCAAGGTCATCCCTGAGCTCAACGGCAAGCTCACCGGTATCGCTATGCGCGTGCCCACCTTGGACGTGTCCGTCGTCGATCTGACCGCCAACCTGGCCAAGCCCGCTACCAAGGCTGACATCTGCGCCGCTATGAAGAAGGCTGCCGAGGGTGAGCTGAAGGGCGTTCTGGGCTACACCGAGGATGCTGTCGTTTCCTCCGACTTCCTGGGCGATACCCGCACCTCCATTTTCGACGCCGAGGCCGGCGTGTACCTGACCGATACCTTCGTGAAGGTCGTTTCCTGGTACGACAACGAGATGGGTTACTCCAACAAGGTCCTGGAGCTCATTGAGCACATGTATTCCGTAGACCACAAGTAATTCCGGCCTTTCTGACTAGAACTCCCTCCGGGTCCCCCGGGGGGAGTTTTTTCCTCCTCCCTGCAAATTTACAAATTGTTCAAGATTCAGATGAAAAAACCATATTGACAGAATCGGGCTTTGGTGATACACTGCCTTTAGCACTCGGGAGGACGGAGTGCTAAAGGAGCGGTGCAATGGATCTCACAGAGCGTAAACGAAAAATATTGAAGGTCGTGACGGAACGGTATATTGATTCCGCCGAACCGGTCAGCTCCCGGTTCCTCGCGCAGGCCATGGGAGAAAAAATCAGCTCCGCCACCATTCGCAACGAATTGGCGGACCTTACCGAAATGGGTTACCTGGAGCAGCCCCATACCTCCGCCGGACGGGTGCCTTCCCCGAAGGGCTACCGGCTCTATGTCAATGAGTTAATGGAACAAAAAGCCCTCTCCAAACAGGAGGCTGAGGAGATCAATTCCGCACTCAGCGGGAAAATGCGGGAGCTGGACAGCGTTATGGCAGAGGCCGGACAGGTGGTATCCTCGATTGTCAGCTATCCCGCCTACACCGCCGCCGTGGGAAAAAGCACCGTGACAATCCAGCGCTATGACCTGCTCCCCGTGGACAGCGGCAGCTTTATCGCCGTGGTCATGACCACCGACAGCCGCGTCAAAAGCCGTCTGCTCCGCTGTGACATCCCCGTTACCCCGGACGAATTGCCGGCCCTTGCCAATCTCCTAAACTCCCATTTTGTGGGCATCTCCAGCAAGGAAATGGCACAGAAGCTCATGAGCCTCACCAGCCAGCTCGGCGCGGAGCTGTTCATGCCCCTGTCGCTGGCCATTGAGTACGCCGGAGAGGTCGCTGACCGCAGCGCCCAGAATCAGGTCTTTACCACCGGTCAGGCCCAGCTGCTCCGGCAGCCCGAATTTCAGGACCTCACGAAAGCCAATGAGCTGATGGGTCTCCTCACCGACCAGAAGGATAATTTGCCCGTCTTGGACGAAAATACATCTATGCAGATCCTGATCGGGCCGGAGAACGTCAACGAGGCTCTGCGCGACGCCAGTGTGGTGGTCGCCAGCTACGACATCGGCGACAATATGCGGGGCCTTATCGGCGTGGTGGGCCCCACCAGAATGGATTACGCCGCCGTCGCCGCACGGCTCAGCTACTTCGCGGAAAGCCTGACGAAAATGTTCGGGAAAAATAACCAGTTACCCCCAAAGGAGGACGATATACCGTGAGCAAGAATAAAAAAGAGAACGCTGAACCCATGGAAGAGCAGGAAAATCAGGAGACCCCCGAAAATCAGACGGAGGAACAGCCGGAACAGTCCGTCCCCCCGGAGACCTTTACCCTGACCCGGGAACAAATGGAAAAGCTCAATAATCTGGCCGCACAGTCCGCGGCCCTCAATGACAAATATCTCCGTTTGGCCGCCGAGTACGACAATTACCGGAAACGGACCTCCCGGGAAAAGGAAAATACCTATCAGGACGCGAAAATCGCCACGATTTCCAGTTTCCTGGAGGTCTATGACAACCTGGAGCGGGCCGTACAGCAGGCCGGGGATGAGGAAAACGTCCATAAAAAAGGAATGGAGATGATTTTCCACCAGCTCGAAAACGTGCTGGAAAAACTGGGCGTCACCGTGGAAGATCCCACAGGGCAGCCCTTCGATCCCCTCAAGCACAGCGCCGTGATGCACGTGGAGGACGGGAACCTCGGCGAGAATGTGGTGTCTCAGGTGTTCCAGAAGGGGTTCCTGCTGGGTGATAAGGTCATCCGCTTCGCTTCCGTGCAGGTCGCAAATTAAAATCGCATATTTCGGTTTCCCCGAATAGAATGGTTGGGAAACGGTATGATAAATTCTGTTTAAAAAATTATTTTCTATATATCAGGAGGATTTTCAGTTATGTCTAAAGTAATCGGGATTGATTTGGGTACCACCAACTCCTGCGTGGCCGTAATGGAGGGCGGTGAGTCCGTCGTCATTGCCAACGCGGAGGGCAACCGTACTACCCCGTCTGTCGTGGCCTTCTCCAAGACCGGCGAGCGTATGGTTGGACAGGTGGCAAAGCGGCAGGCTATCACCAACCCTGACCGCACCATCTCCTCCATTAAACGTGAAATGGGCAGCGATCACCGGGTCAGTGTGGACGGCAAAAGCTACACCCCCCAGGAGATCAGCGCCATGATCCTGCAAAAGCTGAAGAGTGAGGCCGAGTCCTATCTGGGCTCCACCGTCACCGAGGCGGTCATTACCGTCCCCGCTTACTTCACCGATTCCCAGCGTCAGGCCACCAAGGACGCCGGTAAAATTGCCGGTCTGGAGGTCAAGCGCATCATCAACGAGCCTACCGCCGCTGCGCTGGCCTATGGCTTGGATAAAGAGAGTGACCAGAAAATTATGGTCTACGACCTGGGCGGCGGCACCTTCGACGTGTCCGTGCTGGAGATCGGCGACGGCGTGATTGAGGTCCTTGCTACCGCCGGTAACAACCGTCTGGGCGGCGACGACTTCGACGAGTGCATCATGAAATATCTGGTGTCCGAGTTCCAGAAGACCGAGGGCATCGACCTGAGCGGCGACAAGGTCGCCATGCAGAGACTGAAGGAAGCCGCCGAAAAAGCGAAAATCGAGCTGTCCGGCGTGACCTCCTCCAACATCAACCTCCCCTATATCACTGCCGACGCCACGGGCCCCAAACACTTGGACGTCACCCTCAGCCGCGCCAAGTTCAACGAGCTGACCGCGCATCTGGTGGAGGCCACCATGGGCCCCGTGCGGCAGGCTATGAGCGACGCCGGACTGAGCGGCAGCGAGATCTCCAAGGTTCTGCTGGTGGGCGGCTCCAGCCGTATCCCCGCCGTGCAGGAGGCCGTGAAGAAGATCACCGGCAAGGACGGGTTCAAGGGCATCAACCCCGACGAGTGCGTAGCCGTGGGCGCAGCCATTCAGGCAGGTGTGCTCACCGGCGACGTCAAGGGCCTGCTCCTGCTGGACGTCACCCCCCTGTCCCTGGGCATTGAGACCATGGGCGGCGTCTGCACCCGCCTCATTGAGCGCAACACTACCATTCCCGCCAAAAAGAGCCAGATCTTCTCCACCGCCGCCGATAACCAGACCAGCGTGGAAGTCAACGTCCTTCAGGGCGAGCGCGAAATGGCCGCCGGCAACAAGAGCCTGGGCCGCTTCCATTTGGACGGCATCGCCCCGGCACGCCGCGGCGTGCCCCAGATCGAGGTTACGTTTGATATCGACGCCAACGGCATCGTCAACGTCTCCGCCAAGGACCTAGGCACCGGCGCTGAGCAGCATATCACCATTACCTCCTCCACCAATATGTCCAAAGAGGATATCGAGAAGGCCGTGAAGGAAGCGGAGCAGTACGCCGCGGAGGACGCCAAGAATAAAGAGGCGGTCGAGACCGTCAACAATGCTGAGCAAATGGTCTATCAGACCGAGAAGGCCCTGGGCGAAATGGGCGACAAGATCCCCGCTGACGAGAAGAGTCAGGTACAGAACAAGGCCGACCGCCTGAAAGAAGTCATCAAGAGCGGCGACACCGCGGCCATTAAATCCGCCACCGAGGAATTGCAGCAGGCATTTTACGCGGTCAGCGAAAAAATGTATCAGCAGGCCGGTCCCCAGAGCGGCGGCCCCGATATGGGCGGCGGACAGGACGGCCAGCAGTTCTATGACGCCGACTATAAGGTCGTTGACGACGACGGTCAGAACAAATAAGTTCCCATGCGGAGCCGCCGGCAGACGGCTCCGCATACCCCTGTATTTCCGGTACGGAGAGGAGGAGCAAGAAAACGGCGCTTATGCGCCGTCTTGCGGATTTGAATGGCTGAACAGAAACGTGATTATTATGAGGTCCTGGGCGTTCAGAAAAGCGCCTCAGATGCCGATATCAAAAAAGCATACAGAAAAATGGCGAAGGAGTGCCACCCGGACCTGCACCCCGGCGATAAGGCCGCTGAGGAGCGGTTCAAGGAGATCAACGAGGCATACGAGGTGCTCAGCGACAGCAGCAAAAGGTCCCGGTATGACCAGTTCGGGTTCGCGGGCGTGGACCCCAGCTATGGCGCTGGCGCAGGCGGTTTCGGCGGCGGGTTCGAGGGAGGCTTCGACTTCGGAGACCTGGGCGATATCTTCGGCAGCTTTTTCGGCGGCTTCGGCGGCAGTACCCGCAGCCGTACCGGTCCCCAGCGGGGAGAAAGCCTGCGGCTCCGGATGACCATTACATTTGAAGAAGCGGCCTTCGGCTGCGAGAAGGAAGTGAGCCTGGACCGGGTGGAGCAGTGCGACGCCTGCCACGGCACCGGCGCCGCCGCCGGGTCCGAGCCCGTCACCTGCTCCACCTGCAACGGCACCGGTCAGGTCCAGCAGCGCCGCCAGACCCCCATGGGCGTGTTCGCCACGACGGGCACCTGCCCGAAATGCGGCGGAAGAGGCAAGATCATCAGCAATCCCTGTAAGAGCTGCGGCGGCACCGGTCAGACCCAGCAGCGGAAGACCTTAAAAGTCAACATTCCCGCCGGAATCGACAACGGGCAGGCGATTTCCCTGCGCGGACAGGGCAACGCCGGAAGAAACGGCGGTCCGTCAGGCGACCTGCAAATCGTGCTGTCGGTACAGCCCCACCCGCTGTTCCGCCGGGAGGGCAGCAATGTGTACTGCAATGCCCCGATTACCTTTACCCAGGCGGTGCTGGGCGCTGAACTGGAAATCCCCGCCATTGACGGCAGCAAAATTACCTGCAAAATCCCCGAGGGTACTCAGACCGGTTCCGTGTTCCGTTTGCAGGGACAGGGCATCCCGATTCTGGATGACCGCGGCCGTAAACGCGGACGCGGCGACCAGTTTGTCACGGTGAATATCGAGACGCCCCGCAATCTGAACGAGGAACAAAAGGATGCTTTGCGGCGCTTTGCGGAGACGCTCAAGGAGCAGAATTATAAGGAACGCAAGGGTTTTTTTAACCGAAAGCATAATAAAAGATAACAGCAGAAAAAATTGAAGGGAGAAGTATACCTATGAAAATTGCAATGGCGTCCGACCACGGCGCTCTGGACCTGAAAAAAGAGCTGGCGGCCTGGCTGGCGGAGCAGGGCCATGAGGTGAAGGATTTCGGCTGCGACAGTCCCGAGAGCTGCGACTATGCCGATTTTGTCGAGCCCGCCTGCCGTGCGGTCTCGGCCGGTGAGTTTGACCGGGGCATCGTGCTGTGTACTACTGGCATCGGTGCGTCTATCACGGCAAATAAGGTGCATGGAATCCGGTGCGCCCTGTGCAGCGAACCGTTCAGCGCAGAGATGACCAGACGCCACAACAACGCGAATGTACTGGCCCTCGGCGCGGGCTGCGTCGGGTCCCTGATTGCACGGCAGATTGTCACCGCTTTCCTCACCTGCGAGTTCGAGGGCGGACGCCACCAGCGGCGTATTGATAAAATCGCGGCGGTCGAGGGCAGAAACTGAAAAACCGTATGAATTCCGCAGAAAAAGCGCGGCCGTCCCGGAATCCGGACAGCCGCGCTTTTTGGACTCAGCCGGTAAACATCTGCGTCCAGTAATAGCCGTTGGGATAAAAGCCTACGCCGATCTGTGTGTAGGAGGAATTGAGAATGTTCGCACGGTGACCTGCGGAGTTCATCCATGCGTTGACGACCGCGGAGGGCGTCTGCTGGCCGTAGGCGATGTTTTCACCCGCCGAACGGTAGGTAATGCCGAAAGTCTGCATCATCTGGAACGGTGAACCGTAAGTAGGACTGTCGTGGGAGAAATAGCGGTTTACCGCCATATCCTCCGATTTATACCGCGCTACCTGACTCAGTTCTTCATTCGCGGCAAGAGAGCCCAAGCCGTTCTGGACACGGATCTCGTTGACCAGACGGATGACTTCGCTTTCAAAATTCAGAGTGTCCTCCGAAACCTGCGGACTGTCCGGAATCTGCGGACTGTCCGGAAGCTCCGGGGCAGTTGGGGTGTCCGGAAGGCTCGGGACAGACGGAATGTTCGGGAGCTGTCCGGAACAGCCAAAGCTCAGATTGGGCAGCTGAGAATTGCCGCAGAGAATCTCGCGGAGACCCAACTGGTTGACTGCAATTTGCAGCAGCACGTCACGGCAGGACGCCGGTTGGCCGGCTGCGGCGGCGGGGGCGGTGAGCAGGAGCGCGGACAGCAAAACCGCCGCGGTCCGGGTAAATCTTTTTTTCATGGAACGGTCCTTTCTTCCGCTGTAGGGTCAATCTGGTTCCCCTGCCGGCTTTCGGGGAAATTGGTCGTTCCTGCAAGAACAGCCTTATTATACCCCCTTTGCCACCATTTTGCAAATGTAATTGTTCCCAGAATTGGCAGGCAGAGGCTGTGACGCCAGAAGAAAATTTCCTGAAATATGCAAAAATGTACTTGACTTTTATTTTTTATATGATAGAATAAATAAGCTTGCTTTTGGCAGGCAATCCTTGCTCCCGCCGCCTGTGCGGGGGCCATCAGTCCAGAAGGAGGTGCTGCACTATGGCGAAAATCACCGGTAATTACGAGGTCGTGTATATCATTGACCCGAATCAGGGCGAGGAGGCTGTGGCCGCTACGGTCGAGAAGTTCAAAACCTTGGCCGAACAGCATGGCTCTGATGTCGAGGTCGATGAGTGGGGCAAGCGCAGATTGGCCTATGCGATCGACTACAAAACAGAGGGCTACTATGTCCTGATGTCCTTTACCAGCAACCCCGCGTTCCCGAAAGAGCTGGACCGCGTGCTCGGTATCACGGACGGTATCCTGCGCTCCATGATCGTCTGTAAGGACGAGTGACAGGAGGAATTGAGCACATGTTAAACCGCATTATTATTATGGGACGCCTGGTCCGTGACCCCGAACTGCGTACCACACAGTCCGGGATCCCCGTGACGTCCTTTACCCTCGCCGTTGACCGCGATTATAAAAATCGTGATTCCGGCGAAAAAAGTACCGATTTCATTGATGTCGTCGCCTGGCGGCAGACCGCAGAGTTTATCTGCAAGTACTTCGCAAAAGGCCGTATGGCTGTGGCGGAGGGCCGCCTGCAAATCAGAGACTGGAAGGACCGGGAGGGCAATAACCGCCGCTCCGCTGAGGTCGTCGCCGACAACGTCTACTTCGGCGACAGCAAACGCGATGCCAATCCTGACCGCGACAGCTATGGTCCCCAGTCCGGCAGCTATGGCGCTCCGTCCGCCGGTTACGGCTCCCAGTCCGGCGGCGGCTACGACAGATACAATTCCCGCGGGGCCGAGTCCCCTGCCGGTCCTGAGACGGAGCCTGACCAGTTCGGTTCGTCCGGCGGGTATGATCTCCCCAGCGGAAGCACCCACGAATTCATTGAAATCGAGGAGGAGGACGGCACGCTGCCCTTTTAATGCCTGCCGCCTGATTTGATATAGGAGGAATCACCAATGGCTATGGAACGTGAAAACCGGCCGGCCCGCTCCGGTGCTCCCCGGAAACGGAAAAAGGTCTGCCAATTCTGCGTAGATAAATGTGAGCATATTGATTATAAAGACGCCGCAAAGCTGCGCCGCTTCATCTCCGAGCGCTCCAAAATCCTGCCCCGCCGTACAACTGGCACCTGCGCCATGCATCAGCGCCAGCTCACCGAGGCCATTAAACGCGCCCGCCAGATCGCTCTGCTCCCCTACGTGACAGAATAATGCCAACGCCCCGCCGGATGCTTCTGGCGGGGCGTTATTTTATACGTGCGCCTGGACGGACCAGTGCCCAAAAACGCCAGCGCAGGAGGTTCAAGCCTCCTGCGCCTGCCAATTCCAGCCCCAAATCACCAGCGGGGTAAATCTACCGTAACCGGTTCATGCTTTGTGTACGGTAAAAATGCCTGCAACACATCCGCTGTTTTCAGCTTCAGCGTCCCGGTGCTCTTGCAGGGATGACAGCTGAAATATTCGCAGTCCTTTGTCTCCCGGTCAATCACAAGCTGCACCTTTCCCTCTGTGTCGAACAGCAGCGACAGAATCGACGCAGATCCCGGCTGCACATGCAGCAGCGTCTCCATTGCCTCCGGCTCCGCAAAGCTCAGCCGCGCACAGCCAAGCTGGTGCGACAGATCTTTTGTGTGGAACGGTTTGTCGCTGGGCATGGCCAGCAGATAATACTGCGTTTTCTGCCGGTTGCAGAGCACGAGATTCTTGCATACGTCCACCCCAAGCACCGCGCTTACCGCTTCGCAGTCCGCCATGGTGTTTGCCCAGTCGTGCTCCACCCGTTCATACGGGATTTGCAGATGCTCCAGCGCCGCGAACACGGCCTTTTGCTCCTCCGTAAGCCCCCCGGCAGGGGCCGTCGTAAAAATTTCCGAAACAGTCAACATTTTTTTCTATTGCTCTCTTTCCTGCTTGAATGGCGTCAGGGCTGCACCGGGGCCGACTCCCGCGCCCGGCGCACCATGTCCTCCCCGACCAGATAGATATCACCTGCCCCGACTGTCAGGATCAAATCGCCGGGACGGGCTGTTTTCATCAGCGTCTCCGCCGCCTCCTCCAGCGTGGGACAGTAGAGACAGCCGGGAATCTCCCGCGCTAAATCCATAGAGGAGATCCCCACCGTATTGGTCTCCCGGGCGGCGTAAATATCTGTCAAAACGGCCAGGTCCGCCGTGCGCAGCTCACGGATAAAATCATGAAAGAGCGCTTTGGTTCTGGTGTACGTGTGGGGCTGGAACGCACAGATCACCCGCTTGTAACCCAGACTCCGGGTCATCTCCAGCAGCGCGTGCAGCTCTGCTGGATGGTGGGCGTAATCATCGAAAATCTGCGCGCCGTTATACGACCCCTTCTGTTCAAAACGCCGTCCGGCACCGAAAAAGCCCTCCAGCCCAAGCTTCACCGCCTTGCTGGGAATACCCAGCACATACGCCGCAGAAGCGGCCGCCAATGCGTTGAGGAGGTTGTGGCGTCCCGCGACGCGGAGAGACAGGTGGGCATACACTTCCCCTTGGATGACAATGTCAAAGCTGGGACGCCCATGCTCCCAGGTCAGATTTTTTGCCTGACAGTCCGCCCCCTCCGAACAGCCAAAAGTAAACAGCGGCAGGCCCTTTAATGCGTCCATTGCGCCGGGATCGTCGGCGCTGGCAACGATGTGCCCGCCCTCCGGCACCAGCTCCGCAAAACGGCGGAAGGATGCTTTGATGTCATCCAGATCCTTGAAGAAGTCCAGATGATCCTCCTCCACGTTCAAAATGACGGCGACCGTCGGGAAAAAATACAGGAAACTGTTGCGGTATTCGCAGGATTCCAGTATAATAGTATCCCCGCGGCCCACACGGTATCCGCTGTGGAGCATGGGCAGCGTGCCGCCCAGCATGACTGTGGGATCGGTCCGGGCCGCCATGAAAATATGGGTGGTCATGGAGGTGGTGGTGGTTTTGCCGTGGGTCCCGGCGATGCAGACGGCGTTTTCATACTGCTGCATGATCGCGCCCCACGCCTCGGCGCGTTCAAAGACCGGGATTCCCTGTTCCCGTGCGGCGGCGATTTCCGGGTTGCTGTCCCGGACGGCCGCGGTGCGGATGACGAACTCCGCTCCTGCGACGGCTTCGGCGCTGTGCCCGGCGGTGACCGGGATTCCCAGCTCCCGCAGATGCCGCACGGCGGCGCTGTCGGACATATCGCTGCCCTGTACGGTCAGCCCCATTTTATGGAGCACCTCGGCCAGCGGTGACATGGACACCCCCCCGATGCCGCACAGATGAACCCTGCGGCCAGGCTCGATATACTGCTGTATTTTCGTATCAACATGGGTCATGGAATAATTTCCTTCCCGAACGGCATTGCTGCCGGTATTTGCCTTTTTCAACCAGATATATTATACTATAAGAACATGCGGGGTGCAACCGGATATTTTCCAGAGAGAGGATTTTTTTCATGGAATCTTCCGGCTGCTGCCGCCGGTAAGAGCGTTCTGCTTATACTATGCCTGTTTTCTGCAAAAAATAACCAGGGAGGTGCTGCGGGTGAATATGCCGGAGAACGTAAAAGAGATTTTAAGGAGATTGGAGGCGCACGGATATGAGGGCTGGTGTGTAGGCGGGGCAGTACGCGACCTGCTGCTGGGACGTCCTCCCGGGGACTGGGACGTCACGACCAGCGCCGTCCCGGAGCAGGTCATGGAGCTGTTCGCGCCCCACGCCCTGCCTACCGGCCTGCGGCACGGTACGGTGACAGTAGGCGGGGGCGTGGAGGTGACCACCTTCCGGCGGGACGGCGCGTATCAGGACAACCGGCACCCCGATCATGTGGAGTTCACAGGTTCTTTGGACGAGGACTTGAGCCGGAGGGATTTTACGGTAAACGCCATTGCCGTCGATGTCCGGGGCGCACTGCGGGACCCCTTCGGCGGCCGGGACGACCTGCGAAACGGCGTCCTGCGGGCCGTAGGCGACCCGGAGAGGCGTTTCGGAGAGGACGCCCTGCGCATTCTGCGGGGCCTGCGGTTCGCCGCAAAACTGGGCTTCCAGATCGAACCCGAAACCGCCGCTGCCGCACGCCGCTGTGCGCCGCTGCTCCTGCGCATCGCCCCGGAACGGATTCAGACGGAGCTGTGCGGACTGCTGTGCGGCCGGAAGGCCGGTGCGGTGCTGCTGGAGTATCCGGATATTCTGGGCGTGGTGCTGCCGGAGATCCTGCCCTGCGTGGGCTTCGACCAGAAAAATCCCTATCACTGCTATGACGTGTGGGAGCATACGGCCCGGTCCGTGGATGCCGTCCCGCCGGAACCGGTCCTGCGGTATACTATGCTGTTCCACGACCTGGGGAAACCGGAAGCCTTTTCTGTGGGAGAGGACGGACGGGGCCATTTTTACGGTCATTGGCGGCAGAGCGTCCGGCTGGCCGGGGAGGCGGCGGAACGCCTGCGGCTGGACCACCGCAGCCGGGACCGTATCCTGACTTTAGTGGAGCTCCACGACAAGGAGCTGCCCCTGAAACGGCGGTCCGTGCGCCGGAATCTGTCGAAATACGGAGAGGAGACGGTGCGGCAGTTACTGGAGGTCAAGCGGGCCGACAATCTGGCGCAGGCGGAGGAATTCCGGGGACGGCAGGCAATGATCGGGCAGTGGGAGGCGCTGCTGAACGAAACGCTGGCTTCGGAAAGCTGCTTTTCCCTGAAACAGCTGGAGGTGAAGGGCGGCGATTTGGCCGCGCTGGGCCTGCACGGTCCGGAGATCGGCAGGGCGCTGCAAACGCTGCTGGAGCGCGTGATGGATGAAAAACTGCCCAACGACCGGGCAATCTTACTGGAATATGCAAAGGAGAAGCTGCTATGACCTATCTTGGCACACATCTGCCGTCCTCAGCCGGCTTTTACAAAATGGGCAGGGCCGCCCTGGAGATGGGAGCGAATACGCTGCAATGCTTTGTCCGCAACCCCAGAGGGGCGCGGGCAAAGGCGCTCAAACCGGATGATCTGGAAAAGCTCCGGGTTCTGATGGAGGAAAATCAGTTCGGCCCCATTGTGGTCCACTCACCCTACATCATGAATCCCTGCTCAAAAGATGAGGGGATCCGTGCGCTGGCGGCGCGGATGATGTCGGAGGATCTGGCGCTGATGGAGTATCTGCCCGGCAATTACTACAATTTCCACCCCGGCAGTCATACGGGGCAGGGGCTGGAGACCGGCTGCAAACAGATTGCCGAAATGCTGGACAGTGTTGTGAAGCCGGACCAGAAAACGACGGTCCTGCTGGAAACCATGTCCGGGAAAGGCAGTGAGGTCGGCGGACGCTTCGAGGAGCTGCGCAGGATCATAGACCTGACCGCCTGCGGAAACCGGCTGGGCGTGTGTCTGGACACCTGCCATGTCTCCGACGCGGGGTATGATATTGCCGGAAATCTGGACGGCGTGCTGGAGGAGTTTGATAAAATCCTTGGCCTGGACCGCCTGAAAGCCGTCCATATCAACGACAGCATGAACCCCTGCGGCTCCCACAAGGACCGTCACGCAAAAATCGGCGAGGGAACCATTGGCACGGAGGCGATAGTACGGGTGATTACGCATCCGGCCATGAAGGGGCTTCCCTTTTTGCTGGAGACCCCGAACGATGAGGCGGGACATAAAGAAGAAATCGCCATGCTGCGGCGAGAGATAGGAGAGATAACAAATGGCTGATGTAACATTTCGTTTTGCGGAGGAAAAGGATGTTCCGCAGATTCTGCATTTCATCCGATGTCTGGCGGAATATGAGCGTATGCCGGATGAAGTTGTGGCGACGGAAGAGCTGCTGCGGGAGTGGATCTTTGAGAGGAAGAAGGCGGAGGTCCTCTTTGCGGAGCTGGACGGCACAGCCGTTGGCTTTGCGCTGTTTTTCCACAATTTTTCGACATTTCTGGGCCGTGCCGGGATTTATTTAGAGGACCTGTTTGTCCTGCCGGAGTGCCGGGGAAACGGCTACGGCAAGGCTATTTTGCAGGAATTGGCGAATATTGCGGTGGCACGGGGGTGCGGACGGCTGGAGTGGTCGTGTCTGGACTGGAACCAGCCGGGGATCGACTTCTATCTGTCCATAGGCGCAAAGCCGATGGACGATTGGACCACCTACCGCCTGAGCGGTCAGACGCTGCTCCACGCCGCGCTTGGAGACGTGGATTGATCCCCAGCAGCAAAAATGTCCGCAATGGCAGTGACGGCAATACGCAGCCGGTCCGGGCTGGCCGCTGGGATTAAACCGGCGGCAGTCCGGACCGGCGCTGTACCAGCGGCCCTCCCTCATCAAAACGGCAGAAACGCAGCGATTACCGCAATCACAACTGCGGGGAGCAGATTTCCGACCCGGATCTTTTTCCCCCAGACCAGATTGACCCCCACGCAGAAAATCAGAATCGAGCCAATCAGCGACAGATTTGCCAGTGCGGCCTCGGTCATGACGGGCTTGACAAACTGCGCCAGCGCGGTGATGCTCCCCTGAAAGACGGCCACGGGAATGGCGGAGAAGGTACAGCCCTTTCCCAGCGAACAGGTCATGACCATAATGATAATCAGATCCAGCACCGCCTTTGTCGCCAAAATGGAATAATCCCCGAAGATGCCGTCCTCAATCGCGCCGACGATAGCCATTGCACCGATGCAGACGGTGAGGGAGGCGGTGACAAAGCCGTCCACAAAGCGTTTGTCTTTGGCGTTGCCGGTTTTGATTTTCAGCCACTCCCCCAAACGCTCAAACCAGCCTTCAATGTTTAAAATCTCTCCAATCAGTGCGCCCAGCGCGAGACAGACCGTAACCAGCATAGACTGTCCGCTGACAACGGACGTGCCCTCAACGGTGAGCATCCCCTCCAAAGCCCCGCTGACCGCAATGAACAGGACGCTGATGCCGCAGGTTTTGCAGAGGGTATCCTGATGGCGTTCCTGGAGGAATCTGCCGAAGAGCTGTCCGCACAGGCCGCCAGCCACAATAGCGGCGGTGTTGATAATGGTGCCAAGTCCAACCATAACATATTTTTCTCGCTTCCTGTAAGTTTTTCGACCTACGCATTATAGAATGACAGCGTTTTTGTGTCAAGTGCGGGGGAGAAAACAGCAGGAAGTTTTTTTGTGCCTGAAATTTTGAAAAGGAGCATTTTTACATGTATCAACAATTTGTAAACGGTATCGGGAATTACTGTGGGCTGTATGCGCGGGGGCTGAAGAAACAGGCAAATCAATTCCTGGAACGCTTTCTCCGTGATTTCGAAGAATCCGGGGAGGAGGCCGTGCAGGAGGAAATTATATACAGGTTTTGCCGGGAGCTCTGCGATGAAAATAAATATCCGCAGCTACGGCAAAGGGGAAACGGCAGTCTGCCGTTTGCGCTGAGCAGGATTGTTTGGCAGTATCTGAAAAAGCAGTGCGAATTGGACCGGATGCCGCAGCTGCGGTGGACGTATCAGGTGTATGGGTACGCCTTCAATCCGTTTGATCCGAAATGCGAGGTAAATCCGTATCAGCTCTTGGAGCGGGCCTATCAGCATAGGGACTGCGATGCCAAAACGGTTGAGCTGTTTTTCCGTGCGCAGATCGACTGGCTGGACTGGGGCAGCCACCATTTTCCGGATGCCTGTATCATTACAAGAAGCGCCTATGAAGAGACGGTGAGGACGGCAGAAAGTATCCTATTGGAAAAGAGCGTGGATGAGAAATTGATAAAAATATTTCGGTATTACTGTATGCTCTATCAGGGCTATTATGATGAATATGAATAAAAGGCAGCGGCCGGGAAGATTTTTCCCGGCCGCTGTAAATATGAGGGCATCAGATATTAAAAAGCTGACGCAGCAAGTAAAAATTCTTAAACAGGAAAAACGACGAAAATCGTCGAAAAAACCAGATAAAAAGAGATAAAATCTAACTAGTTAAACTTATTAAAAATCTGTATGCATACAATATTCGCGCAATATGCATACTGTATGTATATCAAATGTATACAATATGCAAAAAATATGCGCGAAAAATTCCCTGCATATACAATTCTGTATATGCAGGGAATTTTATTCACACCTCTTAAAAGGTCAATCCCAACGATCAAGTTCATAAACGGACGTTCCAACATCCGCCGTCACCCGGAACGCGATATCCTTCCACTGTAAATCGCCCTGAAGGCGCAGACCGCAGGCCGATGCCTCCTCCGCGCCGCTCAACGTACCCTTTTTGGAATACGCCTCTATTGTAGAGCGCACCTCGTACAGCTCCGACCGCAGCACCTCCGGAAACAGCGCCAGTCCGGCGCCCTTATAGGTCAGGTCCTTCGCTCCCTTTAGGATGAAAAAGACGCCTTTACCCACATATTTGTGACCGGAGTGCCACATATTTGGCTGCAATACAATGGCCGTAACATCCACATAGCCCTCCCGCAGGTTCCAGTTCCTGGGAAAGGAGCCGTTGTGGTACACATACCAGTTGAACGGGCAGCGGCGCTTCTCCGTATCCCAACGGAGGATGGGCGGTGCGGACGGATCCGTAGCTGTGACAATGGCACTGTAGCTCTCCTTTCTGCCCGAAACACGGAATTGAATCCGCCGTGCCGTGGGCAGTACGGTGCGCCGGAATTTTTCCCAGGTCATCGTCATCACCGGCTCCCGCAGTGACCGCCGCTCTTTGATCTCGACGTCCGCGAAGATCCCGCCGGTTCTGATAGGCTTCAGGGGTTTCCAGACGGTCTCCAGCTCCTCCAGACGGGCGAATCTCCGTTTCAGCGAGTTGGCGAGCCCCATCTCCTCTACGATCTTCTCCGCCCGCTCCACATTCCCCGCCCCCGGCGCGGCCTGCGGACGCTGGTATTGCAGCGGATGCATTTTCGCCGCGAACCGGCGGCTCACCTGTTCGAGACGCAGACCGGCCTTAAGGTCGTCCAGCAGCGTGCCGGCCATACTGGCGGAGATGTGGCAGAAGCCCGCCGGAGCCGCCGCCGAACGCTGCCAAAGAATGTTATATGCGTTTCCCGGATGGTTCCTGATGCTGCGCTGCACCTCCAGGAACCACTCCCCGACGCCCAGCACTTTCCCGCTGCGGTACAGTGTATCGGAACGCAGCAGGTTCACCGCCTCTTCCGCCAGCTCAATGGGGTACTTTTCCACGGATTCACACAGCAGGCGGTGATTCTCCGCCGCGTTTGCCGCTGCCTGATACGCGCTGTGCAGGCGGCTTTTCAGGATCATTTCCCGGGGCACGTTCACCGACATATGTACCCAGACGCCGGTCACAGGTTTTCCGAGACATTCCTTCGACGTGAAAAACACGCCCGTGACCCTCGCTTTCCGCACCCGTTCCCGGACTGCCCGCACCGCGTCCGCAAACAGCGGCGGCGCGTTCTGTCCCCACATGACCGGATACTGTACGCCGGTTTCTCTGTCGATCCGGACCAGCCCGCCGTAGCGGCGGACAAATTCCCGGCAGGTGCTGCATGTATAGTATTGCCGGAGCTCCTCCGGCAGATGTTCCAAAAGGACGTCGTAGAGACCGGTGGCGCTGGTGGTGAACAGCAGCCCCTCACCGTTTTGGATGCTTTCCGAAAATTCCCTTCTGATATCGCTTAGAAGCGTGTTATAGCCGTCATGCTCCCGCCGGGTGTCCAGCGCGGTGAAATCGTCGTTCATGGGATTCCCCTCCTCTATAATTTTTTACCATTTTATATTCTATCACAAACTTATGTCCGATTTGTTACGTGAGCTGCGGTCTATGGAAAAACTGCCGCAAGCTTGTGCGCGCAGAAAAACAGGGACTGCCGGGAAATGGCAGTCCCTGTTTGTAAATATCGGTAATTACTCAGCGGCGGTATCGCCAGCAGCGTCACCGGCGGGGGCAATGTCACTGGAGGGTGCGTCGGAGTCGCTGGAGGGAGTCTTGTCCTCGACCATAGGCGCAAAACGCTCCAGAATGGTGGCTACCGCGGCGCGGCTCGCGTTGCCGCGGGGGTTCACAGTGCCGTCCGCATTGCCCTTAATCAGCTCGTTTGCCACGGCCCAGCTCAGAGAGCCCTTGGCATAGTCCTGAATAGAGGATGCATCGCTGAAGGTATTCAGATTGGATGTATCAGACGCCTCATCCGCGCCGGTGTAACGGGCCAGCATGGCGGCGATAGCCTGGCGCTGGATGGAATTGTCGGGCGCAAAGGTAGTAGCGGTAGTGCCGTTGACAATGCCCACACTGTAAGCCCACACAACAGCATCCTTGTAGGCGGCGTCATCCGCGACATCGGTAAAGGGATTCTTGGCCTTGACCTCCGGAGACCCGGCCAGACGGTACAGCGCAACTGCCAGCATCTGACGGGTCATATCCTCGCTGGGTCCAAAGGTGGTATCGGTCAGACCGTCGATCAGCTTTTTCTCAGTTACGAACGCCACCGCGCCGTGATACCAGTTGCTCTCTTTAACGTCGCTGTAGTTCAGAGCGGCGGGAGCGGCATCAGGAGCGGCGGGTGTGCCGTCCTCAGCAGCTCCGGCGTTGTCTGCTGCATCAGCGTCAGCACTACCGGCATTATCAGAGCTGCCAGCATCGCCGGCCTTATCAGCGTCATCAGCCTCACCGGCGTCGGCAGAGCTGCCGGCATCGCTGGCCTTATCGGCGTCATCAGCCTCACCGGCATCGGCAGAGCTGCCGGCAGAATCAGCGGGGGTGTCCTGTGTACCCTCTGTGATGGTAGTATCGGTGCCGGTGTCAGCGGGCGCGGACTCATCCGCCAGGGCGGTAACGGACATGCTGAAGGCCATAGCGGTTGCAGTCAGCATCGCCAGCAGCTTGTTGTAGTGTCTCATTGTCAGGGGTCCTCCTAAATTTTGTGAAATTACAGGCAGGTCCGGTACTGCCGGCAGCCCGTCTGTGTACAAGACAGATTATAAACTATCCCGGACCGTTTGACCAGCACATTTTCATAAAAAACTCGAGAAATTTCTGGATGATTTCCCTCTGTCTACTGGATATGTTACCGGAAATATGGTATACTGCCGGTAACGATTCTGTATTGCAAGGAGGTTTGCGGATGAAAACGCTGCTGCAAGGCGGAGCGGTCGTCTCCGGGACGGGGGTGCAGAGAGCGGACGTGCTGCTGGAAAACGGTTTGATTATTGGGGTCGGACCGGACTTGCCGGAGGAGGACGCCCGGACAGTCGATTGTACAGGCCGTCTGCTGTTCCCGGGGTTCATCGACGGACATACCCATTTTGATTTGGAGGTCTGCGGAACGATTACCGCCGACGATTTCCGGACCGGCGGCCGGGCGGCACTTCGGGGCGGGACCACGACGGTCATCGACTTTGCCGCCCCCGACAAGGGAGAGACCCTTTCCCACGGCCTGCGCCGCTGGCAGGAAAAAGCGGCCTGCGCGGTCTGTGACTACGGGTTCCACATGACCATTGACGACTGGAACGAGACGATAGAAAAAGAGACCGGCGAAATGCTGAAGCAGGGAATTTCTTCTTTTAAGATGTATATGACGTATCCGGCCATGATGCTGCCGGAGGGGGACATGTACAAAGCGCTGCTGCGTCTGAAGGAGGTGGGTGGCATCGCGGGGGTCCACTGTGAGAACAGCGGTCTGATCGACGCGCTGATAGCGGACGCAAAAGCGGCAGGCCGGATGTCGCCCGCGTCTCACCCCCGGACGCGCCCGGCGCCGCTGGAGGCGGAGGCGGTCGGGCATTTGCTGCGGATGGCGCAGGTGGCGGACGTACCGGTCATCATCGTGCATCTGTCCGCGAAGGAGAGTTTGCAGGAGGTCTGTGCCGCACGCAAACGCGGACAGACCGTATATGTGGAGACCTGCCCCCACTATCTGCTGCTGGAGGACAGTGTGTATGACAATCCGGATTATATGGAGGCCGCCAAGTTTGTCTGTGCGCCGCCAATCCGGAAAAAAGAGGACCGTGAAGCTCTCTGGGAGGCCCTGAAAAACGGGGAGATCCAGACGGTCGCCACGGATCACTGTTCGTTCACGCTGGCGCAGAAGCGGGCAGGACGGTATGATTTCACGAAAATACCCGGCGGTCTGCCGGGGGTGGAGCACCGGGGGATTCTTCTGTATACTTATGGCGTGGCGGAGGGCCGTATTTCGGCAGAGGATATGTGCCGCGTGCTGAGCGAGAATCCCGCGAAGCTTTACGGCTGCTGGCCGCAGAAGGGGGTCATTGCGCCCGGCAGCGATGCGGATATCGTAGTCTTTAATCCCAATACAGAGGGGGTCATTACCGCTGCGGACCAGGTTCAGAATGTGGACTATACCCCCTATGAGGGGTTCCGGACAAAGGGCCGCATTGAACAGGTGTATCTGCGCGGGACGCTGGCCGTGTATCACAACCGGACGCAGGAAACAAAAGGGGAATTTATCCGCCGGGGAAAATGCCTGCTGTAAGACAAAAGGGGACGCGCTTTCGGGCGCGCCCCCTTTTTGACGGCGCGGCATACCCGGCCTTGCATTTTCCGCGAAATGCGTTATACTATGTACCGCTTATATCATAATGAGGAGAGAGAAGCGATGGAAACAAATACGATTGAATTCAGCAGTCACGACCTCAAACGGCTCATTATTCCATTGGTGATAGAGCAGATGCTTGCTATTACGGTAGGGCTGCTGGATTCCATTATGGTCTCACAGGTGGGTGAGGCGGCGATTTCGGCCGTGTCGCTGGTGGACACGGTGAACGTACTGCTGGTAGGGGCCTTCTCCGCTCTGGCAACAGGCGGTGCAGCGATTGCGGGACAGTATCTGGGACGGCAGAAGCGTGAGAAGGCCGGTCACGCCGGGGAACAGCTGTTGCTGTTTATGATCGAGTCCTCCCTGCTCATCATGCTGTTTTTCTATCTGGGGAAAGGGTTTGTCCTGAATGTGGTCTTTGGACAGGTGGAGCCGGACGTGGCGGCGTATGCCAACACCTATTATATAATTGTGGAGGCGTCCACCCCGTTCCTGGCGGTCTACAGCGCAGGAGCGGCGCTGTTCCGGGTCATGGGCAACTCCGCCGTCTCCATGTGGGTTTCCCTGCTGATGAATATTATCAATGCCGTTGGCAATGCGCTTCTCATTTTTGGGTTCCATATGGGGGTGGAGGGCGTAGCGTTCCCCACGCTGGCCTCCCGCATTTTTGCCGCCGCGGCAATGATGCTGCTGCTCCGGCGGCCCGGTATGCCTATGCAGGTGGAGAAGCTCAGCGTCCGGCATGACCCCTACATCATCCAGAATATTATTCACTTCGGCGTTACCAACGGACTGGAGAGCAGTATGTTTCAGCTGGGCAAGATCCTGCTTCTCTCCACGGTCTCCGTACTGGGCACCGCCTCCGTGGCGGCCAACGCCATTGGCAACACCTTCGGCACCTTCCAGTGCATGGCGGGCAACGCCATTGGCCTGGGCGTTGTGACGGTCGTATCCCAATGCGTGGGAGCAAATGACTATGAGAAGGCCCGTTTTTACACGAAAAAGCTCATAAAAATGACATATGCCAGCATGGCAATATGCATTACAGCGGTGTATTTTTCGCTGCCTCTATTCCTGCGGCTGTACAATGTTTCGGCGGAAGCGGAGCTGTATGCCCGTCAGATCATCTGGATGCACGGATTTTTCGGGCTGCTGATCTGGCCGCTGTCCTTCACCCTGCCGCAGGCACTCCGCGCCGCCGGGGACACAAGATTCACCATGATTGTCTCCACTGTTTCCATGTGGACCATGCGGGTAGGCTTCGGCATTTTGCTGGGAAAGTACATAGGCTTCGGGGTGGTGGGCATCTGGATGGCTATGTTTCTGGATTGGTTTTTACGGATCTCCCTCTTTGTACCCCGCTTCCGCGGCCACCGCTGGGAAACGATGGCGATGAAACAGGATTGACGGCCAGTTATTGCAATGCCGGTGACGGAATACTCCGTCACCGGCATTATGTATCCCAAGCCTGGTAAGCCGGGTCTCCCCTGTGGTCGGTCAGGGCATACTGACCGGCCAGATACTGCCCCAGCCATACGGACGCTTTTTCCATGCCCTGCTGGTTAAGGTGGTAGGTATCCGCCATATCCGTGCTGAAATCCAGCCCCATTTCCTCCGTCCGGTACATCATGTTGACAAAGGGGATGCCCCATTCCTGTGCATAGGCGTTCATGCTGTTGACTGCGGCTTGACGGTGCAGATCATCATCCTCGGGCGTCGTAAAGGGCAGCGCAACAAACAGCAGATCTACCTGTTCTGCCCGGCACAGGTCCACTATTTTTTGCAGGTAATCGATCTCCACCTGTGCGGGCGGAAAGGTTTCGTCCTCCGGGATAATTTCCCAGCCCTCGTAGGGTTTCGCCGCGGTAAACAGCGTCTGCGCACCTTTTTCACTGGTATCGATAGGGGAAAAATCCTGCTTATCCAGTTCCTTCCAGCGGGTGTGGTAGAGGATGATAGGAAAGAGATATTCAGCCCGTTCCTCCGGGGGCAGCAGGTCAAATATAGCGCGGAGTTTGGGCAGGCCAAACGCCATGTTGTCCAGCGTGAAGTGGAGGGACGCACTGGAGTCGGTCAGACTGTCCTGCACCACCTTATAGATATCCAGCACCAGCAATTTGGGCTTTTGATACCGGAACGCCTCCTGAACGGCATAGTATGTCACCGGCAGTACCTGTCCGTTCTGCGCCAGATTGAGCGATGTGATGCCCTGTTCCCGCCACAGTATTGCCGGAGACACGCCGTTGAGCATATGCGAGGAGCCCATAAGGAACAGATCAACCTGCTCCAGATTCTCCTTATAGAGCGGCGCACAGGCAAAGGCATACTGTTTGTCCCGCAGCACCCAGGAGACACAGCGAAACAGCGCCGCAAACAGCAGGATAAACGCAATGGTGCGCAGAGCGGAATGTATTTTCACGCGCATATCAAACAGACCTCCGATGCTAGAACGCGAAATAGATAAAAGCGGCTGCGTCGTAACCCGGGCCATAGATGCCGAAGATAAGGATTGAGAAAATCAGCAGCAGGTACAGCGGCCAGCGGATTAAGAACATCTGCCGCTCCAGGATCTGTCCTACGGGAAACCGTTCCTGAAGCAGGTCCGAAAGGATCAGCACCAGCAGGGCAATCAGCCCCACCGCCAGCTCCGGACCGTCCAGACCCAGCCGGAGGATACCGTCTCCCAGCAGGGCGGCGGGCCGGAAATCAAAAAACAGGGCGTGCAGCAGCGTCCGTGTGTCCGACATGGAATTGGCCCGGAAGGGCAGAAAGGCCAGCGCTACAAGGAAGAACGTTACCGCCCAGGCGGTCAGACGGACCGCAAACTGTTCCTCCCGGAGGCCCAGAATCTGCCGCAGGCGTTTCCGCGCCGGCAGGGTCAGACGGCCTGCCGCCTGATACATGCCGTGCAGGAAGCCCCACAGAACGTAGGTCCAGCCTGCGCCGTGCCACAGCCCGCTGGTCAGGAAT
>CAMWSZ010000003.1 GCA_947177005.1 uncultured Clostridia bacterium
CGGGTGGGAATGGATATCAAGCTGCGCTGTATGGGGTGCGGCCATGAGCTGATGCTTCCCCGCAGCAGGGCGGAAAAAGCAATCAAAAAAATTCTAGTCAAGGAGGAAACGGAAAAATGAGTCAGAAATGGGTGAAGATCATTTCCCGCGTGATTATTGGCGTGCTGGTTGTGACGATGCTGGCCGGGCTGATCCTGCCCGCGCTGATGTGAGGTTTTTTAATATTTGCGCGTAATTTATGATGCTGTGAGGGCGATGATGACAAAGGATGTGCCGCCCTATACCATTGTAGGCGGCGTTCCGGCAAAAGCAATCCGAAAACGGTTTTCTGAGCAATTCAATCGGGAAATCTCCGCGAGATCATGGCGTAATGGGAACACCGTGCCCCGCATTCTGTCAGGAGTGCGGGGCGCGGCGCTTTTGGACGGGCATATCTGACGGCCGCCGGGAATAGCATGGGAGAGACAGGCCGGTGCGGCCCAAAAGCTCCCCGGTCTTCCGCCGCGGCCCGCTCAAAAATACTGTGCAGTATAGAAAGATTTACCCGTCCGGAGGGACAAATATTTCCGAAAATCAGAAAATTCTCCACTTGACGGAAGGTCAGAGAGTGTGTATCATAGAATATGTATACTTTTGTCATTTCTGCCGGAATGGGCAGTTTTTATATCGACACCGCAAGGAAGGATTGAAATGATTCGATTGACTGACGTTGTGAAGGAATATCCGAATGGCACCCATGCGCTGAACGGACTGTCTCTGGAAATCCATGACGGAGAATTTGTTTTTATGGTGGGCCCCTCCGGGAGCGGTAAATCTACCGTAATCAAACTGCTGATCGGCGAGATCGAACCGTCCGAGGGCCGCGTGATGGTCAACGGGTTCTCGCTGAGAAACATCAAGGAGTGGCAGATCCCCTTTATGAGACGGACTGTAGGCGTTATTTTTCAGGATTTCCGGCTTATTGAACATAAATCTGTCTATGATAATATGGTCTTTGCCATGCGCGCCGTGGGCGCGGGACCAAAGGAAATCAAAAAACGCATCCCCTACTGCCTGCGGCTGGTGGGCCTGGAAAATAAAAGCCGCCGCCTGCCCTCAGAGCTGTCCGGCGGGGAACAGCAGCGTGTGGCCATTGCCCGCGCCCTGCTCAATAACCCCAGCACTATTATCGCCGACGAGCCTACCGGCAACCTGGACCCGGCCCGTTCCCTGGAAATCATGCGCCTGCTGGAACGCATCAACGCCCTGGGTACTACTGTGCTGGTCGTGACCCATGAGAAGGACCTGGTCAACCGCTTTGACAAACGGGTCATCATGCTGGAGCAGGGCCGTGTCATCGGCGACGGCAAGGGGTACTATGGTGGGAGGAAATTACAGTGAGTAAGCACAACCTGTTCTATTTTGCCCGGGAGGGCGCGTTCAATATGTTCAGCCACGGCTTTATGTCCTTTGCCGCCATTGGCATCACCGTGGCCTGCCTGCTGATTATGGGCACCTTTACCCTGGTTGCCGTTAACGCCAACGCCATGCTGGCCGAGCTGGAGGCCCAGAACCAAATGCTGGCTTTTGTGGACAAGGACCTCAGCGAAACAGAGGCAAGGGCGCTGGAAAAGGAGCTGACAAAGATCGACAATGTGGCGAGAGCCACCTTCATCTCCAACGAGGAGGCCGCCGCCGCGTTCCGGTCCCGCTATGAGGACGACGACCTGTTCCAGGGCCTCCCGGACGACAATTTCCGGCATCGGTACGCCATTGATCTGGAGGATATCGGCTATATGTCCCAGACCAAAAAAGCGCTGGAGGCTGTTCCGGGCATCGGCGAGGGAAACGTCACCGCCTATGAGGACGAGGCCGCAGGCTTCATCACCATCCGCAATGTGGCCGGCATCGTGTGTATCGTGCTGATTGCGGTACTGTTCGTTGTGTCGGTGTTCATTATGGCCAATACCATTAAACTTACCACCTTTGACCGCCGCGACGAAATCGCTATCATGAAAATGGTGGGCGCCACCAACAGCTTTATCCGCTGGCCCTTTGTCTACGAGGGCTTTTTAATGGGCCTGTTCTCCTCCGTGATCGGTTTTTTCCTCCAGTGGGGACTCTATGAGGCCGTTGCCCGGGCCGTGGCCAGCAACGACACCATTAACCTGATCTCCGTGGTGCCCTTTGAACAGATGTGGGTGTATGTGGCCGCCATTTTCGCGGTGTCCGGTATGCTCATCGGCGTGGGCGGCAGCCTCTCCGCCATTCGCAGGTTTTTACAGGTTTGACGCGCTCATCCAACGCAAATCCTGTACCCCCGAAATAAAAGTTCCTGCTTTCATAACAAAAGAACCTTTTACCCAACGGCTACAGAAAGGACGGTATACATGATGACAAAACGGCGCAGATTCGCCGCGGCACTGCTGGCGGTATTGCTGCTGCTGGCGCTGGTTCCGGTGCAGGCGCAGCCCTTCGTATCATCGGCGCAGGCGGTGAGCCAGAGCGATATCGACAAGCTGAAAAAGGACAAGTCCAGCGCGGTCAGCGCACGGAAAGACGTGGAGGCCCAGATCGCCAGGCTGAAGGACGACGTGGACAGCGCTATCCAAAAGAGACAGCTTCTGGACGATGAGATTTCCGCGACAGAAAAAGAAATCACCAGCACCGAGGCCCTGATTGCCAGCTATGAGCAGATGCTGGAGCAGATTGCCGCGGAGCTGGTGGAGAATGAGCAGGAGGAGGCGGAACAGTACGCGCTGTTCTGCGAGCGGGCGCGGGTCATGGAGGAATCCGGCAGCACGTCCTATTGGTCCGTGCTGTTCAAATCCACCGATTTCTCCGACCTGCTCAGCCGCCTCTCCGATATCCAGGAGGTCATGAACTATGACCAGAACGTTTTGGACAGCCTGCGCCGCCTGCGGGCCGGTATTGAGGCCAAGCAGCTCTATCAGGAACAGCTGCTCCAGGAGGCGGAGGAGGCCAAGCGGGAGCTGGAGGAAGCAAAGGCCGTTTTAGCCGCAAAGCGGAAAGAGGCCAATGAACTGGTCATCAAGCTGGAAAATGACATGGCGGCCTCCGAAAAGCTGCTGAAACAGAAGGAAGAAGAAGAAGCCTCGATTGACGCCAAGATCAAGCAGAAGGAAAAAGAGCTTGCCGACCAAATCGCGGCGGAAAGGGCCAGGGCCGCCGCTGCGGCGGCAGCGGCTGCTGCTGCTGCGGCGAATTCCAGCTCAAGTTCCGGCTCCAGCTCCAGCAGCTCGCTGCCGGTTGACTGGACCGCCACTACCGGCGGGTATATCTGGCCGGAATCTGTGAGCAAGAAGATCAATTCCCCCATGGGGTCCCGGAATACAGGTATCAAGGGCGCGTCCACCAATCATAAGGGCGTGGATATCGGCGGCGTGGGGACAACAACGTCCGTTGTGGCTACCAAAGCCGGTATCGTTACCATATCAGAATACAGCAGGTCCTACGGAAACTATGTGGTCGTTCAGCACGGCCCGGGCAATACTACCCTGTATGCCCATATGAGCAGCCGTTCCGTATCGGTGGGCGACTCGGTGACGCAGGGGCAGAAGCTGGGCGTCACCGGCAGCACGGGCATCTCCAGCGGTCCCCACCTCCACTATGAAATTACAGAGGGCAGCGTGCGGGTCAATCCGCTAAACTATCTGCCCGGATACATAAAAAACTGGTAAGCAAGAGACGCTGCGGGGATTTTTCCCTACAGCGTCCCTTTTTATCCCCGCGGCCGGTGATCTCTGTTGTGACGGGCTGCTTGGGCGTCTTAATGTCCAGGAAAAAGTGGACCTTACCCCATCTTGGTTCTGAGCAGCTTGGCCCCGCCGCTTTGCTCAACCAAAAATAAAGTGTAAATTGTACTTGACAACGGTGGAGAGTGTGGTATAATAGCTTCATCAAATGAACGATTGCTCATATGAGAATGCAATCATAGAAAGGAGCTGCTACCATGAAGAAGACCTACAAGATCGAAGTGGACTGCGCCAACTGCGCCAACAAAATGGAGGATGCGGCAAAAAAGACCTCCGGTGTGAAGGATGCGGTGGTGAATTTCATGACGCTGAAGATGTCGGTGGAGTTTGAGGACGGCGCTAACCCGAAGGCGGTCATGCAGGATGTACTGGCTAACTGCAAAAAAGTGGAGGACGACTGCGAGATATATCTGTAAGAAAAGGGGACGGTCCGGAGTTGTCTGAACCGTCCCTTTTTCTTTCGAAAAAAGTGCGCAGAATCGCAAAGAAAGGAGTGGATATGACCTATGAATAAGAAACAGAAGAAGGTTCTGGTGCGGATCATCGCAGCGGCGGTGTGTATTCTCGTGCTGACGCTGCTACCGGTGGAGGGAGCGCTGAAATTTGTCCTGTATATGATCCCTTATCTGATTATTGGCTACGATATCCTGATAAAAGCGGGCAAGGGCATTCTCAACCGGCAGGTTTTTGATGAAAACTTCCTGATGGCGGTGGCTACCGTGGGCGCGATCCTGCTGGGCGACTATACGGAAGGAACGGCAGTCATGCTGTTCTACCAGATCGGAGAACTGTTCCAGAGCTATGCCGTGGGCAGGAGCCGCCGGAACATCAGCGAACTGATGGATATCCGCCCCGACTACGCCAATATTGAGGGTGAGAAGGGGCAGCTGGAGCAGGTGGACCCGGATGAGGTGGCCATTGGTTCCATTATTGTGGTGCAGCCGGGCGAAAAGATCCCCATTGACGGCGTGATTATTGAGGGAAAGACTTCCCTGAACACCAGCGCTCTGACGGGCGAGAGCGTCCCCAGTGATGTGGAGACCGGCAGCGAGGTCATCAGCGGCTGCATCAATATGACCGGCGTACTGAAGATCAGGACTACGAAGGAATTCGGAGAGTCTACGGCCTCAAAGATTCTGGACCTGGTGGAAAATGCCAGCTCCAAAAAATCCAGATCCGAAAACTTCATCTCGAAATTCGCAAAATATTACACCCCGGCGGTCTGTTACGGAGCGGTGGCGCTGGCGGTCCTGCCGCCCCTCTGCCGGATGCTGTTCATGAGGCTTGCCCCGGAGTGGGGCGATTGGATCTTCCGGGCCCTGACTTTCCTGGTCATCAGCTGTCCCTGCGCACTGGTCATCAGCATCCCGCTGAGCTTCTTTGCGGGAATCGGAGGCGCCAGCAACGCGGGTGTGCTGGTCAAGGGGTCCAACTATCTGGAAACTTTGGCCCAGACAAAATACGTCGTCTTCGACAAGACGGGCACCATGACGGAGGGCGTTTTCGAGGTCAACGGCGTACACCACGCGCAGATTGATGAGGAGAAGCTACTGGAATACGCGGCCCTGGCGGAGTGCCGCTCCTCCCACCCTATCAGCAAAAGCTTGCAGAGGGCCTGCGGGAAGCCTCTGGATGCGGCGCGGGTAACGGATGTGGAGGAGATCAGCGGGAATGGCGTCATTGCAAAGGTGGACGGCGTTCCGGTGGCGGCGGGCAACAGGAAGCTCATGGAGCGGATCGGTGTGGGGTGCCGGGACTGCCACAGTGTGGGGACTGTGGTGCATATTGCGGTGAATGGTGTATATGCGGGACACATCCTGATCTCCGACCGGATCAAACCCCACGCAAAGGAGGCCATCGCCGCGCTGAAGTCCGCTGGCGTGAAGAGGACCGTCATGCTCACAGGTGACACGCAGCAGGTGGCCGGCCGGGTAGCCGCCGAGTTGGGCATCGACGAGGTACACAGCGAGCTGCTGCCCGCCGGTAAGGTCGCTCAGGTGGAAATGCTGCTTGGCAAAAAGACAGAACAGGAGAAGCTGGCCTTTGTGGGCGACGGAATCAATGATGCACCGGTGCTCTCCCGGGCGGACATCGGCATCGCCATGGGTGCAATGGGGTCGGACGCGGCCATTGAAGCGGCGGATATCGTGTTGATGGACGATGATCCGCTGAAGATTGCCAAGGCTATAAAAATATCCAAGAAATGTATCCGGATTGTCTATGAGAATATCTGGTTTGCTATCGGGATCAAGGTAATCTGCCTGGTTTTGGGAGCGGCTGGCATCGCCAATATGTGGGTCGCAATTTTTGCGGACGTGGGTGTAATGGTTATCGCCGTACTGAACGCGATCCGGGCTCTGAACGTGAAAAAGCTTTGAGGCGGCCACATCTGTGAAAGGAAGGAAGATGAAATGGAACTGAGGGAATGCGAATGCTGCGATACAACGGAAGTCCACGAGGAACTGCTGAAAACTGTCCATGAGAAGATGCCCGTGGAGGAGGAACTATATGACCTGGCGGAATTGTTTAAGGTCTTCGGCGACTCGACCCGAATCCGCATTCTGTTCGTGCTGTTTGAGGCCGAGGTGTGCGTCTGCGATCTGGCGGCTGCGCTGAACATGACCCAGTCCGCGATCTCTCACCAGCTCCGAATCCTCAAGCAGAACAAGCTGGTGAAAAGCCGGCGGGAGGGCAAGTCTGTCTTTTATTCTCTGGCGGACGGGCATGTGCGGACGATCATTGACCAGGGGCGGGAGCATATTGAAGAGGATTGAGCGTGTGTGTCAATCCGTTAGACCACTGATCTGTTGGACCGCAGTCCTGCCCAACCTTACAGAAACAGTAAGTACGGCAAACCGCCGCATGGGAACACCGTGCGGCGGTCAGCTTACTTTCGAAACAAATCACTGTGTGCGGGATACTTCCTTTTACCGGAAAGCTCTGCCGTCCGCAGTCAGCGTCTCCAGCCGCCGCACCCGAACAAAGTCCGGCGTATACTGCGGCAGATACCGTTCCACTGCCGCTGCCAGCAGCGCCGGATTCAGTCCGGGATTCTGGGCGGAAACCTCCGCCTCCAAACACAGGGACGTCTGCATCTCGGAAATTTTGAGGGACAGAAGCATGGGTCTGATATCCACATCCGCCATTTCCTTACGTTTTGTGCGCTTCTGGATGACTACGCTCTCCCCGGCAAACAGGGCCGCAACCGCACCGGCAGCGCCCTCCGGCACGCCGTTGTCGTAGACCAGCTCCACCTGGCAGCGCAATGCCGACAGGTCCCGCACCGGGCGCACCGGTCCGGCGCAGGAGACTGCACGGATGCCTTCAGGCATGAATCTGTTGAGCCGGTCCGGCAGGGCGGCGCAGTCCACGTTTTCCGTGACTTCAAAATCCAGTATTTCGCATTCGCTGGCCTGTCCTACGGACAGCGGCAGCGCAAACGAGATCACCGGGTGGGGGTGGAACCCCTGAGAGTGGCGCAGAACCAGTCCTTCACGGATAAAAACCCGTTGAAATGTACGCAATAAATCCAGGTGGGATATATATACCGCCCGGCCCTCTTTGACAAAAATCAGCCGCAGCTTAGCCATGCCAGCACTCCCCCCCTTCTACAACATTCGCCCCGCAGCCGCTGCACCGGGTCCGGCAGTCGGGCGTAGTAATGGACTGATACGCCAGTTCCCGCTGGCGCCACAAATACGCATCGGAGACATGACAGGAAATCATACTCCAGGGTAAAATTTCGTCCCGGGTACGGGCACGGTTGGCATAAAACGCCGGGTCCAACCCGCACGCGGCAAAGGCGTCCAGCCAGCGGCGCAAATCGAAGCAGTCGGACCAGGCGTCCAGCTTTGCGCCCCTGCGGAAAGCGGCCTCCAGAACGCGCCCCAAACGGCGGTCCCCCCGGGCCAGGACCGCTTCCAAAAAGCTGGTGTCGCCGTCGTGCCAGTTGTAGGTTACGGCCTTGGCAGTAATGGCCTGCCGCAGCAGTTTGACCCGCCGTTCGTATTCCTCCATTGTGATCTGCGGTTCCCATTGAAAAGCCGTAAACGGTTTCGGAACGAACCAGGAGGTTGACACCGTAATCCGCACGCCCCGGTTTTTGTTGGACGCATACTCCCGCCAGGTGTGTACGGCATGGTTCGCCATCTCCGCAATCCCCAGCACGTCCTCATCCGTTTCCGTGGGCAGGCCCAGCATAAAGTACAGCTTGACCGCGCTCCAGCCGCCGGAAAATGCTGTTTTCAGACTCTCCGTCAAATCGTCTTCGGTGACGTTTTTATTAATTGCATCCCGCAAACGCTGGGTCCCGGCCTCCGGCGCGAAGGTCAGACCGGCCTTGCGGCCCCGCTGGAGACGCTGCATCAGCTCCATTGAAAAATTGTCCGCACGCAGGGACGGCAGGCTGAGATTGACGTGATGCTGTTCGCAAAATTCCTGCAAGCCGTCGCACAGTCCCACCAGTTCGGGATAATCACTGGTAGAAAGGGAGCTGAGGGTCATCTCCTGATAACCGGAGTCCCGGATGGCCTCCTGTCCGTACCGCACCAATTGGTCCTTACTGCGGCAGCGGACCGGACGGTACACATACCCCGCCTGACAGAACCGGCAGCCCCGGATACAGCCCCGGAATACCTCCAGCGTCACGCGGTCATGGACGATTTCCGTAGAGGGCACAATCGTCTTTATGGGGTAGTAGGACTTGTCCATATCGTGGACAACCCGCTTGACGGCCTTTTCCGGCGCACCGTCCTGTGGGACAATGGCGCTGATTGTGCCGTCCTCGTGATAGCTCACCGTATACAAAGAAGGGACATAAACCCCTTGGATTTGCGCTGCGGCGCGGAGAAATCTCTGTTTCTCCCATTTTTCCGCCTTTGCACGGCGGTATAATTCGATGACCTCCGGCAGCAGCTCCTCCCCCTCACCAATCAGCGCCAGATCAATAAAATCCGCCACAGGTTCCGCGTTGTACATCGCTGTACCTCCCGCCACCACCAGCGGCGTGAGGGCGGTACGCTGTTCGCTGTGCAGAGGCAGTCCGCTCAGGTCCAGCATGTTCAGCATAGCGGTATAGGCCATCTCGTAGCCTATGGAAAAACCGATTATATCAAAATCCCGTACCGGGTCGCCGGATTCCAGTGCGTACAGCGGGATATCCGCCCTGCGCATCTCCTCCTCCATATCGGTCCAGGGAGCAAAGGCCCGTTCACACCAGACGCCGGACATCCCGTTCATCACACCGTACAGAATCCGGAAGCCCAGATTTGACATGCCGATTTCATAGGTGTCCGGAAAACAGAAAGCAAAACGGATATCAACGTCCCGCTTGTCCTTCATCACCGCGTTGTACTCCCCGCCCACATAGCGGGCAGGTTTCTGCACACGGGGGAGAATTCGTTCCAATTTTTTATACACAGCGTATCTCCTTTGAAAATTAATACAAATTGTGACAGTTTTCCCCGCGCTCAGCCGTTCCCCTCGTACAGAAGGGCCAGTATCTTGGCGTAGATATCCTCCGCGTCCGCACGAAAACGGTCCTGCATCTGCGCCGCCAGTTCCCGGCGTGTCACCAGCAGGCGCAGCTCCATAAGGTTGTCCAGCTCGTCGCTGAGGGAGAGGGCAACAGTATAACCGCCTGTCTCGCGCTCCTCTATACCGGCCCCAATCAAGGCTTTCCGCTTGATCTGCTCATTGCAGGCAATCAGCTTCTGCTCCGCCTGCGCCCGGACGGTATAGGGCAGACTGCTCTCCGTAGCCGCGGCATTGTGGCGGCCCTTGTCCGTTATGCCGTATAAGCCCTCTTCATCCCGCGCCAGGTGGCCGGTCCGCACCAGATCGGCAAGGCATTCGGAAAAATTGAAGTAATCCACCCCATTGTCACACATGCTCATCTCTTGCAGGACCTCAAAGGGAACAGGTCCTATGGTTCTGGCGGCAATATATAGAATAAGGCACTTGATCTCCAGACTGTCATTGATGAAGCTAAAATCAGACATGCCGCTGCACCTCCCACAGATTATCACTGTTTCCTATTATATCTGTTTTCCGCAAATTTGTACAGGCTGAATTTATAAAAGCAGGGGAACCGTACCGGTCCCCCTGTTCGTTATACGGCTTTCGGAATGATCTGCGCGGCGGACTGCCGCGGGAAAACAGGCGTCTCCTGCAATTTCTGCCGGGCGTTGGCCAGCATCAGCTTCAGACGGTTCTCCTGATTGACGCGGGTTGCACCGGCGTCATAGTCAATGGCGACGATATTGATATCCGGATTTTGGGCCTTGATAGGCTTCATCATACCCTTGCCGCAGATATGGTTGGGCAGGCATCCGAAGGGCTGTGTGCAGACGATGTTGCTGACGCCCTTGTCGGCCAGCTCCAGCATTTCCGCCGTCAGCAGCCAGCCCTCGCCCATTTTGACGCCCATGCTGATTGTCCCCTGTACCAGCGCGACGGTATGGGTAAACAGCGTAGGCGGGGAAAATTTCCCGTGGGCGGCAACGGTTTCGATCAGATCCCGCTCCTTGTCCAGCAGGAATTTGTAGGCGGCCCGGTACAGCAGCTGCGTTTTTTTCTGCAAGCCGTACAGCTTGTTGTCCAGCATGTTGTTGTACACGCAGTACAGGCAGAAATCCAGCAGTCCGGGGATCACCACTTCCGCGCCCTCGTCCACCAGGAACTGCTCTAAATTATTATTGCCCAGGGGGGAATACTTCACATAGATCTCCCCCACAACGCCCACCATTACTTTTTCCGATTTCCGCGCCGGAATGGCGGCAAAGCTGTCCAGAATACGCCGGTAGTTGGCCAGTACCCGCCTGTATTTACAGCCGCCGCTGCTCATTTCCCGTGCCAGACGCTCTGTCCACCGGCCGGCCAGCTTCTGCGCACTGCCCTTCTCCAGCTCATAGGGCTTGCACTGGTTGACCAGGCTCATCAGCAGGTCTCCGTAGAGCACGCCGTACATCATTTTTTGCAGCACTGGCAGCGTGAGCCGGAATCCGGGGTGTTTTTCCAGCCCGGTCATGCTCAGCGAGATTACCGGCACATGTCCCAGCCCCGCTTTCTCCAATGCTTTCCGCAGCAGGTGGATATAGTTCGACGCACGGCATCCGCCGCCGGTCTGGAACAGAATCAGCGCCACTTTATCCGGGTCATATTTACCGCTTTGCAGGGCGTCGATAAACTGCCCGATGACCAGGATCGCGGGATAACACGTATCGTTATGTACGTATTTCAGGCCCGTTTCTGCAATTTGCGGGCCGCTGGTCTCCAGCAGCTCGACCTTGTACCCCTCCTTCTCCATAACCTTGCCGATGATTTTGAAGTGCATAGGCAGCATATTGGGCACTAAAATTGTGTGGGTTTCCTTCATTTCTTTCGTGAAGACGACATAGCCTTTTTCTCTGTCCGTCATTTCCCCTCACACCCCTTTCTCTTCCAGAGCGCCAATCAGGCTCCGCAGCCGGATTTTAACCGCGCCCAGATTGGTGATCTCATCAATTTTGATCTGTGTGTACAGCTTTCCGGCGTCCTCCAGAATACGCCGCACCTCGTCGGTGGTAATGGCGTCCACGCCGCAGCCGAAGCTCACCAGCTGCACCAGCTGTACGTCCGGATGTTCACAGGCATAGCGGGCCGCACGGTAGAGGCGGGCGTGATAGGTCCACTGGTTCAGCACATGCACCGGCACAGGGTCCGCCAAATGGCACACGCTGTCCTCGCTGACCACCACGAATCCCAGAGAGGATGCCAGTTTGTCGATGCCGTGTCCGATCTCCGGGTCAATATGATAGGGGCGTCCGGCCAGAATCATGATCCGTTTTCCGTGCCTGCGCGCCCAGGCCACCGCCTGCTCTCCATGCTTCCGCACTGCCAGCATATGCGCCTCGTAGGCGGAAAAGGCATAATCCACCGCTTTCCGGACATCCTTTTTCCCGATGTCCGGGAAAACCGGCGTCAGGCAGGCAAAAAGCTCCTTTGACAGTTCCCTTTTATTGTTGATATTCAGGAACGGATACAGAAAATAGGTCTGCTCCAGGTCGTCCATATTGCCGTGGAGCAGCTCGGAATAATAGGCCACAACCGGGCAATTATAATGGTTGTCGCCCTCCCGCTCATCCACGTTGTAGGTCAGGCAGGGATAAAAAATAGCGTCCACATTTTTCTCCAGCAGCAGCTCCATATGGCCGTGCATAATTTTCGCCGGATAGCAGGCGGTGTCCGACGGAATGGAGAACTGTCCTTTTTCGTAAATTCTCCGGCTGGAGAAACCGGATACCTCCACCCGGAAGCCCAAACGGGTAAAAAATGCGTGCCACAGCGGCAGCAGCTCGTACATTCCCAGAGCCAGCGGCAGTCCGATGACGCCCCGCACTTCTGCGCCGGACTCCAGCGCTCCCAGCGTATCCCGTTTCCAGGCGTACAGATTGGGCAGTTCTTTTGCCGCGGCCTGTCCCAGCCCCTTCTGGCACTGGTTCCCCGAGATGAATTTTTTGCTGCCGCCGAAGCTGTTGACCGTCAGGCGGCAGTGGTTGGTGCAGCCCTGACAGGTGGCGGCCTTTGCCGTATGGACGAAATTTTGCAGGGCTTTTTGCGAGATCAGTTTGCTCTCCCGCAAATCCATTGCGTACAGCGCGGCGCCGTAAGCGCCCATTAGTCCGGCAATGGCGGGACGGATCACATCTTTGCCCAGTTCCATTTCAAAGGCCCGCAGCACGGCGTCATTATAGAACGTGCCGCCCTGAACCACCACATGCTCACCCAGCTCGCTGGCGCTCCCCGCACGGATGACCTTGTAAATGGCGTTTTTCACCACGCTGACCGACAGTCCGGCGGAGATGTCCTCCACGGTCGCACCGTCCTTCTGGGACTGTTTAACGGAGGAGTTCATAAACACGGTACACCGGCTTCCCAGATTGACAGGCGCGGTACTGTGCAGGCCCTTTTCCGCGAACTCCGCCACGCCGCAGCCCATGGAACGGGCAAAGGTCTCGATAAACGAACCGCACCCGGACGAACACGCCTCGTTCAGCATAATGGAGTCAATCGCCCCGTTTTTGATCTTGAAGCACTTGATATCCTGTCCGCCGATATCCAGAATAAAGTCCACCTGCGGGCAGAAATATTTTGCGGCGGTATAGTGGGCAATGGTCTCCACCACGCCGCGGTCCACGCCGAAAGCGGCTTTAATCAGCTCCTCGCCGTACCCCGTCACGGCGCTGCCGCAAATGGTCACGCGGTCCCCGCACTGCCGGTAGATTTTTTCCAACTGTTCCCGGACAATTTCCACCGGGTCGCCGCGGTTGGAGCTGTAATAGGTGTACAACAGCTTTTTGTCCTCGCTGAGCAGGACAACTTTTGTTGTGGTACTGCCGCAGTCGATGCCCAGCCATGCGCGTCCGGTGTAGTCCGCCAGTTCCTGCGCCGCGACTCCCGCGGCGGCGTGCCGTGCGCGGAACCCCTCGTACTCCGCCTCCGACGCAAACAGCGGCGGCAGCAGATTCGCCTCCGAGCGTGTCCCGGCGCTGTTCTCCAGTTTTTCCGTCAGCGCCTCTATCGTGTAGACACCGCCGGAGCTCTCCGCATACAGCGCCGCGCCCATTGCTACGGCAAAGCGTCCGTACTCGGGGAAAACGGCGTTTTCGTCCGGCAGTTTGAGCGTCTCCTGAAACCGTATGCGCAGTCCTTTACAATAGTACAGCGGTCCACCCAGAAAAAGCACCTTGCCGGTAATGCGCCGTCCCTGCGCCAATCCCGCAATGGTCTGGTTGACCACCGCCTGATAAATACTGGCGGCCACATCCGCGTGCTTCGCGCCCTGATTGAGCAGGGGCTGTACGTCGGTTTTCGCAAACACGCCGCACCGTGACGCAATGGGATACAGCCGGGTGCTCTGCAAGCTCAGCGCATCCAGTTCATCCGCCGTCACATCCAGCAGCATCGCCATTTGGTCAATAAACGCGCCTGTTCCCCCGGCGCAGCTTCCGTTCATGCGCTCATCGATTCCGCCGTCGAAAAAAATGATTTTGGCATCCTCGCCGCCCAGCTCGATCACCGCCGACGCATCCGGCTGCAAACGCTTCACCACTTCCGCGGTGGCAAAGACCTCCTGCACAAAGGGCACGCCGGCATTCTGGGCCAGTCCCAGACCGGCGGAGCCGGAGACAGCGGCAGTAAATGTCCGGTCTCCCACCTGCGCGGCGGCCTCCTTCAGCAGCTCCAGCGTCTTCTGACGCACCTGTGAAAAATGCCTCTGATATTTTTCAAATATGATTTTTCTGTCCTCGACAACCACCACTTTGGCCGTCGTAGACCCGATGTCGATGCCGAGAGACAACCTGCTCTGTTCCTTCATGTCACACTCCAATATCCAAAACTGTTACTTTGCGCATCCCGCAATTTCTCTGGAATTATAGCATAAAACCGCTTAAATGTTTATGGCTAATCTGTAAAAGAACTGTTAAGGATTATTTTGCAAATTGGTCAAAAATCTGACAATATCACCAGAAAACGGACTGTCTGCGCGTCAACTCGCAGACAGTCCGCTGAAAGGCCGGGATAACTTTTCAGGGCTCCACCCTGGGATTATAGTACCGTCCGTTGTCCTCGGAGGCGTGTTTCCAGCGGATGGCCTGAGTAGGACACCGGTGCAGGCAGCCCAGACACATGACGCAGTGGGGCTTGGTCCACTCCGGCGTACCGCCGAACAGCGTGATCGCGCCGCAGGCGCAGATCTCCTGGCACAGCCCGCACTTGATGCACTCCTCCGTCACCACAAACGGCTTTGTAGAGCGGCCGTGCGCGTACACGGGATAGGCGGCGGCGGTGCGGACGCCGGGGGCCATACCGGCGCAGCGGTTGTAATCGCCGATGCCCATTGCGCGAATGGCACGGGCCGCGTCGTCAATGTACTCCTCCGCCTGGTCCAACTGTTCGTTAATGGTTTCCTCCCCGGGGATCTTAAACATAGGGATATAGTTGTCCACCATTGGGATGCCGAACTGGGCGGATAAGGTGATGCCCTTCCGCTTGAGCAGCTTTGCCATTTGGCCTGCCGCGTCGCCGGTGGTCTCGCCGCAGGTGAGGACCAGATACACATATTGATCGGAATAGCCGGTCAGGTGGAGTTTTTCCAGAAAAAACGAGACAATACTGGGCAGTCCCTGAAAATACACCGGCACCACAAAGCCGATCCGGGTCTCACGGGATACGTCATACTGGTAGCTGCGGCTGCGCACGGCGTCCCGCAGGAAGACGGTGCGGTCGTCCGTGACGGAGGCGATGCGCTCGGCGGTATACTTGCTGTTGCCGGTGGCGGAAAAATAGAAAATCATAGGCGTTCCCCTCTCTATGGTATTGTGTGGCCTATCATACCACTATTTCTGCCGGATTGCCAGCAGTTCATAAAAAATTAAGAATCCCAGAGATTTTCGGGATACTGTCCGGAGGCGGTCTTCTCCCGCAGCGCGTTCACCACAGAGGGTTTATCCTCCCGGTAGGTAACGCCGAACCATTTTTCCCCGCAGGTCAGGACCTTCACCTGCGCCTTTTTGCGCTCCAGCAGTTCGCTGACCAGCGAGGGCAGATAGAACTCCCCTTTTTCCGGGTTTTCCGATAAAATTCGCTCTAAAAAGCGTGGGAACGCCTGCTCCGCCTCCTCCAGAAAGCTGTGCTGGAAGCCCCAGAAGTTCATGGACACGGGGGTGCCGCCGGACAGCGGCTGCCAGGACGCGCCGCCGTCCACCGAGAAGCGGGCGTCCGCGCCGTCCTTTTCGATGCAGGTGCGCTCGACAATATCCCGCAGAAAGCCGCCGCCGTCCACCTCGCACACGCCCCGGGCCACGCTGCCGTGCTCCGTTACGGTGTTGCCCAGACGGTAGCCCACCATTGCGTACTGATACGCCTCCTGCGTATCGGGGTGGCTGGAGAGATAGTCATAGATCATGCGGAACGCCTCGGGACCATAGTAGTCGTCCGCGTTGATGACCGCGAAGGGACCGTTTACGGCGTTTCGTGCGGCCAGCACCGCGTGGGTGGTCCCCCAGGGCTTGACACGTCCGTCCGGAACGGCAAAGCCGGCGGGCAGATCGTCCAGGCTTTGGAAAGCGTAGCGGACTTGGACCCCGCGGCTGATGCGGTCCCCGACAGCCTGCCGGAAACCGGCTTCCATTTCTTTTTTGATGACGAATACAACGGTCTCAAATCCGGCGCGGCGGGCGTCGTAGATCGAATAGTCAATAATGCTCTGCCCATGTTCTCCGACAGCGTCCATTTGTTTCAGTCCGCCGTAACGGCTGCCCATTCCGGCAGCCAGAACAACTAAGACGGGTTTTTCCATACAGCAGCTCCTCCATTATGTATTCCGCCGTATACGGCGGCCGGTAAACCGGGATACAAGAGTAAGATACCACACTTGGGAAGAAATGTAAACCGAAAATCCGGGAGCCGGAGGGCTGACAGGCAGGAAAAAGCCCTCCGGTTCCCGGCGGAACGGATTCAGGTCTCCATATGCCGTCCGAGAAAGGCGGCAATGGTCTGAGCCAGCTTATACTCGGTCTCGCCGGTGACCATAGGCTCGCCGTCCTCCACGAACAGGACCAGGCCCAGCACGTCGCCCTCCGCGATAATGGGCGCGGCTACGGCCGCACAGAATTTGTCCCCTGCTTCCGTGATAAAAATGCGGCGGTCGTCTCCGGTGTGCTGGTAGATCTTACGGTCCTCCATAATCTGTTCCAGCTGGGGGCTGAGGCGTTTGCCCAGCAGCTCCCGCTTGCCGCCCCCCGCGACGGCGATAATCGTGTCGCGGTCGGTCACGGCGGTAATGGAGCCGCAGCTCTTGGACAGCGTCTCACAGAACTGTCCCGCAAAATCGTCCAGTCCGCCTAAGAGAGAATACTTTTTGAAGATGACTTCTCCGTCCCGGCTGGTGTAGATTTCCAGCGGGTCCCCCTCGCGGATCCGCATGGTGCGCCGGATCTCCTTCGGGATGACGACCCTCCCCAAGTCGTCGATGCGGCGCACGATTCCGGTTGCTTTCATTCTCGATTCCTCCTGTGTTTTTCTTGGAAAACATGGTTAGTATCCGCAGTTGTTGGGAAGGTATGCAAAATCCCGGCTGGAATCCTTTGCCGGAAAAATCTGCGGGAAGCGCTTTCATATTCTTGTTATAGCACTTTTCAAATTCGGTCCGCAATTTTTCTTACAGCCGCACCGCCCGGTCTCCGCCGCATGACTGTTCCACCTCTGCTAACCGCAAAATATCCAGATTTTTGTAATTGCTGATCCTTTTCTCCACATCTTCCCAGGTGAAGCGGGAGAGGACAAAGATATAATCGCTCCAGATGCGGGACAGCTCCGCTTTGACCCGCGGCGTCTCCGCCAGATTGTCCGCGCCGGTGCGGACATAGTAGTCCGGCAGGAGGGCACAGCCCACAATGCTGCTTTCCGCAGCGGGTGGCCTGCGGTTTTGGCTCAGTGCGCTCAGCAGACGCAGGTGGTTGTCAATGTAGTCGTTCAGCTCCATGGGTGCTCCCATCATGCCGTTCAGGTCAAAGACTTCAAACGGCTCACTGCCGGGGACCTCAATCTCACCGCCGCCGTAAAACGCCTCAGAATCCCCAAAATCATAAAATCCATTGCAGACATCCATCAGCCGTCCGTACTCCTCCTGCGTGACCGGCTGACGAATGGATTTGAAGATCACATCCACCGCCCAACCCAATTCCCCCAGTACTTCACAGCCGGGGAGTTTACTGAGCCGTTCCCCCAGCCGGACCAGCCGGGCCATTGACAGCAGGCCCCAGATACGAAGCTGGGGGTCGGTCAGCTCCGCTGATTTTTCGTCCACCTCTGCCGGAAGCTCATTATACAGCAGAGGCGCGTTTTCCAGTGCGCCCATCCGCTCAGCGCAGTCACTGACAATCTCTTTCCGGAAGAGACGGTTTTCCTTTGTCTGCTCATAGACCTCATCGCTGGCGCTGTAAACGGTGTCTGCCCGGTTCAGCCACAGGACGGCACGGTTCAGATCTCCGCGGTCCATTGCGGCGGCGCCCAGATCATAGTATGCTCTGGCTACTTCCTCCCAATCCTTTTTTTGCCGGTACTCCTTCAGGCTTTTTTTCTTTCCAAACAAACCGGTCATGTGTAATATCTCTCCTGTCCTTTGTATTGGCCGCCGCAGGGCGGCAGCAACATTATAGTACAACAGTTTCGCAAAAATGTGGACAATTTGTGAATAAACGAACATATTTTTGAAGGAGGGAGCACTGGTTAAGAGCGGAACTATGTCATAAAAATGAAGATATTTTACAAGATTTCCGGGTTCCCAACTGATATAATAGTGTGGACGAGGAGGAGAAGCGCATGACGCCCGAAAACACCCTGCAATATCTGGGGATCGCCATTTGCGGCGCAAAGAAAAAGGTGAATAAGCTCACCGGAAGTATGCCGCTGCTGCGCTGACAGTACAGAGGAAAATCAATCCGGAAATTGATTTTTCTCATTCTTCATTCTCTCTAATTATAGTACATATAAAAGCTGAAAAGTGGATGTATTTATCCAGATAAAAAATAAAAGACGCAGAGACCCAAACGGGCTCCGCGTCTTTAATATGGTTGTATTTTGTCAGACTAAGTAGAGATATAAAAAAGAAATAACCGCCCCCCTGACCACAGCAAGAAGCGGCAATTTCAAGCTATAAACTTGGTAAGTTGGCCGCCTTCCTGCTAGACCCAGGGAGACCACCCCTCTTGTTGCCATTATACCCGCCGCAGGCAGCGTTGTCAAGTTATATCTTGAAATTTGAGGTTGTAATTTTCAAAAAGATGATATATACTATAGGGGCAGTATTTATTTGGGAGGTTCTACCATGAAGAGTACATGGCGTTTTGTCCTGAAAATCGTCGGACTGTCCCTGGCCGTTGCGGGTGCGCTCTGCATCATCATCGGTTTTTGGGATAAGCTGTCGGAGGACGTCTCCGGTGCCGCCGAGACCCTGCGCGCCAAACGGCACAGCCGCTACCCGGAATTTGACGACTATGACGATGACTTCTTCGAATAATCGTCATACATCCTCCTGAGGGAAAGCGGTCCCCGGTCTGGACTCTCCAGGCCGGGGACCGTTTTTTCTGTTTCGGTCAGGCGGGAAGTGCAGTCGCCGCCAGCAGCTGGCGCCGGGGCGCGGTCTCCTCTAAAATGCAGAGGATATTGTCGGGAATGGTGTCGCTGTAGCTCAGCTCCATTAGATATTGCCCCTCCTGTTCCGCTGTTTCCAGGGCAAGCTGTTCCGGGTCAAGGAATTTCATGTGCTCCAAAGAGGTTCGGATATCTGTGTCCAGCGCCACCCAGAGGTCCAGATTGCTCAGGCGGTAGATCTCGCGGCGGCAGGTCATCATCACCTGCGGCAGCAGCATCTGACCGGTAAGGCACTCGTAAAAATCCTGAAGGACCGGATTGCTGCGGCCCAGCAGCCAGTCCGTATCACCGGACAGCAGCGCACGGCACTCGGCTTCCGCAACCATGGTATACGTATATTCTTCCCCCTGCTGGCGGACCAACTGCAAATATGTGGGATCGTTATCATAATAGTGGAGGGAGAACCGCAGGTTTTCCGCAGCATTCTGTGTCCAGCGGTTTGTAAAACGATAGCTGGCAAAACGCAGGGTATGGACGGCGGCGGCCCGTCCGGGGACCGCCGCAGACAGTCTGGTGTGGAGGGCGGCATAGTCGCTGGGCGTGAGCTTATAGTGCATTCTGTGCGCGTAGGGAATTGGGGTAGTCATGAGCATCCTCCTTTTGATGCTGTCATAATAAACAAAGAAAAAGAACCTGGTGTGACTTGAATTTGAAGAAAGTGTAAAAAAAGTATGAACCGTAGGACGGGCGCCGCCGCGGCCGTGGACAAGCCTGTCCTGTTTCTCTATTGTATCACCTGACCGGTACGGGGTTTGTCGATATGGAAAGTATAGCACAGATCTCACAGAATTTCTATTCATAAAACAGAAAATTTTGGTGCTTTTAGTTGTGGATTATAGATAAAATTTTAACAAGCGGTTTTTTTGTGAAAAAACTGTTGACATTCTATTTTTTGCCTGCTATACTGGATAAGCCGCTTTGAATGGGTACAAGCGCGCCTGTCTGGCGCCGCCTACGAGAGCGAGCCCGTATAGAGGCGCGGTGAAGTGCCTCAAATAAAGGAAAGCGAGGTGCAGCAAAGTATGCACGCTATCATTGTCACCGGCGGCAAGCAGTACAAGGTGGCCGAGGGCGAAACCCTGTTTATCGAAAAACTGCCCAATGAGGCTGGCGATCAGGTGGTCTTCAGCGAGGTCCTGGCTATTCTGGACGGCGACAGCGCCACCATTGGTACGCCTACCGTCTCCGGCGCGTCTGTGGAGGCCAAGGTCGTGAAAAACGGAAAGGGCAAGAAAATTCGTATCTTTAAGTACAACCCCAAGAAGGGCTACCGGAAACGTCAGGGCCACCGCCAGCCGTATACAAAGGTCGAGATCACCAAAATCAGCGCCTGAGCATGACGACAGTCACTTTTTTTACGGAGGGCCAGCGGATCACCGGCTTTGCTGCCGCAGGTCACAGCGGTTTTGCCCCCGAGGGCGAAGACATCGTGTGCAGCGCCGTCACCAGCACAATCCGGCTGGTGGAGTGCGTGCTCAACGACGTCATGGGCCTGTGCGCCGCGGTGCGGACCGACGAGGAGGCCGCGCTGATTTCCCTCCGTATCCCCGGTTCGCTGGGACCAGCCGCAGAGGATACCTGTCAGAATCTGCTGGCAGGCATGATGCTCTATCTCAGCGAGCTGCATAACGAATACCCGGATTATATTGAAGTCCTGGAGGCTGAATGACAGCCTTCTCATCTCTCAGAAAGGATGGCTTACGATCATGTTGCATATCGGTTTACAGTTTTTCGCCCATAAAAAGGGCGTCGGCTCCACCAAAAACGGCCGTGATTCCAAAAGCAAACGCCTGGGGCCCAAACGCGCCGACGGCCAGCATGTTTTGGCCGGAAACATTCTGGTCAGACAGCGCGGCACCCATATCCACCCCGGCGTCAACGTCGGACGCGGCAGCGACGATACCCTGTTTGCTACGGTAAACGGCGTCGTGCGTTTCGAACGCCTGGGCAGAGACCGGAAACAGGTCTCCGTCTACGAGGCTGAGTAATTGCAAAACGGGCTTCCGTGTGTGACGGGAGCCTGTTTTTTTGAAATAAGACTGCGGGGAAAAGACTGCTGCCCTCTCCCCCCTATTTTATTGTGTTTCTGCTGTATAATATACTGCATTCCGCAATTTCTTTTCTGTGCGGATGCGGCCGGCGCGGCCCGTATTTAGAAAATTCAGCAAAGGTTTTGGAGGCTTTGATCTCCGCCTTGACAATTACCGGCAGGTATGGTATGCTAAGCTCACTTTTTAATGACCGCTCCCCAATACCGGGGGCAGAAGAGGAGTACATCACCATGAAGCATATCAAAACCCTTGAGACCCGTGACCTGAACAAGAGCGTAAAAACCGGCGGCTGCGGCGAGTGCCAGACCTCCTGCCAGTCCGCCTGCAAAACCTCCTGCGGCGTCGCAAACCAGCCCTGCGAAAATCCCAATAAGTAAGCGATCTTACAAAAAAAGCGCCGCTGCCGCAGCGGCGCTTTGTGCTGTATAAAGAGTGAGGAGGAAACCTGAATGGTTCATCAATACAGGCTCAACGGCTATAATATCGTCCTGGATACCTGTTCCGGGTCCGTCCATGTGGTGGACGATGCCGCCTATGATATCATCGCGCTTTACAAGGAACGGTCCGAGGACGAAATCGTCTCCGAACTGCTGCAAAAATATCGGGATTGTCCGGATGTCACGGAGGAGGAACTCCGCGGCTGCATTGCGGATGTCAGAGAACTGGAGGCTGCAAAAAAACTCTTCACTCCAGATACCTTTGAACCGCTGGCCTTCGACTTTAAAAACCGCAGTACGGTTGTCAAGGCACTCTGCCTCCACGTCGCCCATACCTGCAACCTGAACTGCTCTTATTGCTTTGCCAGTCAGGGCAAGTACCACGGGGACCGTGCCCTGATGTCCTATGAGGTGGGCAAACAGGCGCTGGATTTCTTGATTGAAAACTCCGGTACGCGGGTCAATCTGGAGGTAGACTTTTTCGGCGGCGAACCGCTGATGAATTGGGATGTGGTGAAAAAACTGGTTGCGTATGCCCGTACACAGGAAAAAACTCATAACAAAAAGTTCCGCTTCACTCTCACCACAAACGGAATGCTGCTCGACGATGATGTCATCGAATTTGCCAACAGAGAGATGTACAATGTGGTCCTCAGCTTGGACGGACGCAAGGAGATCCATGACCGTCTCCGTGTGGACTATGCCGGGAACGGCAGCTATGACCGGATTGTACCGAAATTCAAAAAGCTCGTGGACAGCCGGGGCGGCAAGGGCTACTACATTCGGGGGACGTTCACCCATGCGAACCCCGATTTTACAAAGGACGTCTTTCATATGGCGGATCTTGGCTTTGACCAGTTGAGCATGGAGCCGGTGGTCTGCGCCCCCTCCGACCCCGCCGCTCTAACCAAAGAGGACCTGCCGGTTGTGCTGGAGCAGTACGAGATTCTGGCAAAGGAGATGCTGAAGCGGGAAAAAGAAGGCCGGGGCTTCACATTCTATCACTACATGATCGACCTGACCGGCGGACCGTGCATCTATAAACGCATTTCCGGCTGCGGTTCCGGGACGGAGTACATGGCCGTCACGCCCTGGGGGGACCTGTACCCATGCCACCAGTTTGTGGGCGAGGAAGCATACAAGCTGGGCGATATCTGGCACGGCGTTGTCAACACCGCCGTGCGGGACGAGTTCAAGACCTGCAATGCCTACGCCCGTCCCGAATGCGCGGACTGCTGGGCGAAGCTGTACTGTTCCGGCGGCTGCGCGGCCAATGCCTATCATGCCTCCGGTTCCATCCGAGGCGTGTATGAATACGGGTGTGAACTGTTCCGCAAACGCATTGAATGCGCTATTATGATAAAAGCGGCTCAGGCGGAACAGGCATGACAACCCCAATTGCGGATTTTGTCCGGGCCCGCGCCGCCTCCGGGACGTCGCGCCTGCACATGCCCGGACACAAAGGCAGGCCGTTTTTAGGGTGCGAGGCGCTGGACATCACGGAAATTGCAGGCGCGGATTCTCTCTATGAAGCCAATGGTATTATACGCGCCAGTGAAGAAAATGCGTCAAAACTGTTCGGTTCCGCCAGAACGTTTTTTTCGGCGGAGGGGTCTTCACAGTGTATCCGGGCCATGCTGGCCCTTGCCGTATGGAACGCCCCGCAGGGACGGCGTCCGGTTATCGCGGCGGCGCGGAACGTCCATAAATCGTTTCTCTATGCCGCCGCGCTGCTGGACTTTGATGTAGTTTGGATCTGGCCCGAAAAATCCCAGTCCGTCTGCGCCTGCCCGGTGCGTCCGGAAACCTTGGAGCGGGTGCTGGCGGACAACCGGATTGACGCCGTATATATCACCAGCCCGGATTATTTGGGCGGAATGTGCGATATACAGGCCCTGTCCGAGACGGCCCACCGTTTCGGCGTGCCGCTGCTGGCCGACAACGCCCACGGCGCGTATCTGCGTTTTCTGACGCCGTCCCGTCACCCCATGGACTTGGGGGCGGATCTGTGCTGTGATTCCGCCCATAAGACGCTCCCTGTGCTGACCGGCGGCGCGTATCTCCATATCAATTCCTGCGCACCGTCCGCCTTTGCGGAGGAGGGGAAACGCGCTCTGGCACTGTTCGGCTCCACAAGCCCCTCCTATTTGATTTTGCAGTCGCTGGATTTGTGTAACCGCTATCTCTCTGAAAACTATCCCGAACGTCTGGCGGAGTCCTGTGACCGGCTGGAGCGTCTGCGGGAACATCTGCGCAGTTCCGGCTGGAGCGTCCCGGAGACGGACCCGCTGAAGCTGACAATCGACTGCGCCGCGTCCGGCTGGGACGGCCGCGCTCTGGCACAGAAGCTGCGTTCAGCAGGAATGGAATGCGAATATTGCAGTCAGGACGATCTGGTGCTGATGTGGACGCCGGAAAACGCGCCTGAAGATTTCCGGCGTTTGGTAAGCGGTTTGGGTGAAAACAGCCATACGCCCCTCACCCGTCCGCCGCTGCCCGCGGTCCGTCTCGAAACCGTTTGCAGCATCCGGGAAGCGATGTTCGCCCCCCGCGAAGTTATCCCCGTCCGGGAGGCGGCAGGACGCATCTGCGGCGCACCGCTTGTTGGCTGTCCGCCCGCGGTTCCTATCGTAGCGGCCGGTGAACGCATCGGACCAGAGACGGCGGAACTGTTTGTCCGGTATGGCGCGGAGCTTGTGGAGGTACTGCTTGACAATTAAAAGCTGTGTTGCTATACTATAGCGCGTTCATCGGAGGGAATTACGCTCGCAGGAAGCGCAAGTCCGGATAAGATGACAGGCTGAGACGCCTGTTGCCTTATTCGGACTTTTTTGTACAGCGCAAAATACAGATCAACTAAGGAGGTTTCTATGAAACAGACACAAAGCTTTACCGAAGGACCGATTCTGACACCGCTGCTCCGCTTTACCATTCCCGTACTGCTGGCGCTGTTTTTGCAGGCCATGTACGGCGGGGTGGATCTGCTGATTGTAGGACAGTTCGGCGAAGCCGCGGACGTATCCGCCGTATCTACCGGCAGTCAGATTATGCAGTTCATCACAGCGGTTGTCACCGGTCTGTCAATGGGCGCAACCGTACTGTTGGGACAGAAGCTGGGCAAAAAGCGTCCGGAGGAAGCCGGACAGGCGCTGGGCAGCGCTATCGCCCTGTTCGCGCTGGTGGCGGTCCTGCTGACAGTCGTTATGGTAGCGGCAGCATCCCCCATCGCCTCTCTGATGCAGGCCCCGGAGGAAGCCTTCCATCAGACTACCGTCTATGTGCGCATATGTTCGGGAGGCGCGGCGTTTATTGTAGCCTATAACGTATTAGGGGCGATGTTCCGCGGCATCGGGGATTCCAAAACCCCGCTTCTGACTGTCACCATCGCATGTATTACCAATATTGCGGGAGATTTTCTGCTGGTAGCGGGATTCCATATGGGAGTGACCGGCGCCGCCCTTGCCACGGTGCTGGCCCAGGCGGTCAGCGTCGTCCTGAGCCTGCTTTTTACCGCGCAGCGCGGCCTGCCCTTCCCGTTTTCCCGCAAAGACATCAGGTTCCACCCCCAGATGACAAAGCAGATTCTGCTTCTGGGATGTCCGATTGCGCTTCAGGACGCCCTTGTCAGCATCTCCTTTTTGGCCATTGCCGCCATTGTCAATACGCTGGGGGTAGTTGCCTCGGCGGGGGTAGGCGTAGCGGAAAAGCTGTGCAATTTTATCATGCTGGTGCCGTCCTCGTACATGCAGTCTCTGTCGGCTTTTGTCGCGCAGAATATCGGTGCGGGCGAGAAGGGCCGCGCCAAACGGGCAATGGCCTGGGGTATGGTCACATCCCTCTGCTGCGGCCTTTTTCTGGGGTACGCCTCCTTCTTCCACGGCGGCCGGCTGGCCGGACTGTTCGCCAAAGATGAAGCCGTCATCGCGGCCGCGGCGGACTACCTGCGGGCATACTCTATTGACTCGCTGCTGACCTCCATTATGTTCTGCTTTGCAGGCTATTTCAACGGCTGCGGCAGTACAACCTTTGTCATGCTTCAGGGGATTGCGGGCTCGTTTCTGGTCCGCATCCCGGTATCGTTTTTCATGAGCCGTCAAACGCCGGTTTCGCTGTTCCGCGTAGGGCTGGCCACGCCCTGCTCTACTGTGGTGCAGATTCTGCTCTTTGTGCTATATTTCCTGTTTCAAACTCTGCGTGAACGCAGAAATAGGCAATATTGATAAGAATAACAGCTTGACATTCCCGCACAGGTCTTATAGTATAGGAATATACCCACAGGGACTATAGGAGGAGAACAGATATGGCACAATACAATTTCGACGAGGTCATTGACCGAAAAAATACAAACAGTCTGAAATATGATTTTGCGGAAGAACGGGGCCTGCCTGCGGACGTTTTGCCGCTCTGGGTGGCGGATATGGATTTCCGTGCGCCGGAACCGGTCCTGGACGCGCTGCATCAGGCGGTATCCCACGGCATTTTCGGCTACAGCGACGCCCTGCCCGACTACTATGAGGCCGCCGCCAAATGGTTCCGCGAACGCTTTCACTGGGAGACCAAACCGGAGTGGCTGGTCAAAACGCCGGGCATCGTGTTTGCGCTGGCGACGGCCGTGCGCGCCCTGACCAAACCTGGCGATGCGATCCTGATTCAGCCGCCGGTCTACTATCCGTTTTTCAGCGTCATCCGCGACAATGACCGAAAAATCGTGGAGAGCGGGCTGATTTATCAGGACGGACGCTATACCATTGATTTTGCGGATTTTGAGGCAAAAATCGCCGGGAACAACGTAAAAATGTACATCCTGTGCAGTCCCCACAATCCCACCGGCCGCGTCTGGACACGTGAGGAGCTGGAACGGCTGGGAAGCATCTGCAAGAAATACAACGTGCTGATCCTCTCCGACGAGATCCACTGTGATTTCGCGTTCCCGGAACACCCCCACACCGTTTTCCTGAACGCAAATCCCGGCCTTGCGGACCGGACCATTGTCTGTACCGCACCCAGCAAAACGTTTAATCTTGCCGGCTTGCAGGCGTCCAATATCTGGATTCCCGACCCGGAGATCCGGAAGCTGTTCCGGAAAACCCTGCAAAAAACCGGCCTTGCGGAGATCAACGCATTAGGGCTTGCGGCCTGCAAGGCGGCGTATGCGTCCGGCGGTGAGTGGCTGGAGGAATGCAAAGCCTATATGCGCAAAAATCTGGATTTTCTCAGGGACTATCTGGCCGAAAATATCCCCCAGCTCCGTCTGGTGGAGCCGGAGGGCACCTATTTCGCCTGGATCGACTGTTCCGGCCTGGGACTGTCCCAAGAAGACCTGGACAAGCTTATCATCCACCGCGCCAAGCTGTGGCTGGATTCCGGCCATATCTTCGGCGGAGACGCGGGACAGTTCCAGCGGATCGTACTGGCCTGCCCCAGAGCAACTCTGCGCCGGGCTCTGGACCAGCTGGCGGAGGCGGTACGGAAGGAGAGCGCTCAATGACACGGGAAGAATTTCAGGAGCTGGCGGCGTCCGGCGTCGTGCTGCTGGACGGCGCCACCGGTTCCAACCTGCGCCGGGCCGGGATGCCGGTGGGAGTATCGCCGGAAAAATGGGTGCTGGAGCATCCCGCGGCTTTGCAGGATTTGCAGCGGGCTTATGCGGACGCCGGTAGCCATATTGTCTATGCCCCCACCTTCGGCGGCAACCGGTACAACCTGCGCAGCTACGGTCTGGAGGACCAGATCAAAGAATTAAATACAGCACTGGTCCGTCTGTCCAAGGAGGCCGTGGAGGGCCGGGTGCTGGTAGGCGGCGACATTTCCACGCTGGGGAAACCAATGGAACCGGCGGGCGAGATGACCTATACCCAACTCTACGACATCTACTGTGAACAGATGAGCATTCTTGCAGAGGCCGGGGTGGACCTGCTGGCAGTCGAAACCATGATGGGTGTGGAGGAGACCGCCGCCGCCTTGGACGCGGCCCAGTCCGTATGCGATTTGGCGGTTCTGTGTTCGCTGAGTGTGGAGGCCGACGGCAGCGCACTCTTTGACGGAAACGCGGTGGAAGCCGTGAAGACCCTACAGGGAATGGGCGCGGCGGCGGTGGGCGTGAACTGCTCCACCGGCCCGGACCAGCTGGAGGCGGTGGTGTCCTCTATGAAGGCCGTGGCGGAGGTGCCCGTCATCGCCAAGCCCAATGCGGGAATGCCAATAATGACCGAGACCGGCGATGCGGTATACAGTATGGGACCAAAAGATTTTGCGCGGCATATCTGGCGTCTGGCGAATGCAGGAGCCGGAGTTGTGGGCGGCTGCTGCGGGACCACGCCGGAATATATCCGGCAGGTGAAAAAAACGCTGAATCCGCTGCTGGCGGTGCGGTGAGAAAATGGTCAGGTGGACAAAACTTTACGGAAGCCAGTATCTGGGGTTTTGGGTGTCAGGGCTTATCCTGTTTGTATTACAGGAAGTTCCTTATATACTCATGCCTCTGTTCAAGCCGGACAGCAACCCGATTATGAATATGCAGGAATCCTCCCCAGTTTTAGATATTTGCGAAAAAATACTGGGGTCGCTGTGCATCGCTGTTATGACATTTATTGTTCAAAAGGATGCGCGGCTGTGCAGCATTGGGACTGGATGTCAGAAAATCGGCTTCATCGCCGCGGGTGCTGTACTGGTTTTGAATTATGC
>CAMWSZ010000004.1 GCA_947177005.1 uncultured Clostridia bacterium
AACTGCCTTCTAAGCAGTAGGCCAGGGGTTCGAATCCCTTCTGGCGTGCCAATTTCGTCCTAGCGGCTTGCCGTGAGTAATTGTTGATGTGGTGGGTGTAGCTCAGTTGGTTAGAGCACCGGATTGTGGTTCCGGGTGTCGAGGGTTCGAGTCCCTTTACCCACCCCACTTATGGACAAGGGATTGAGAGCTGACTCTCAGTCCCTTGTTTCTCCCCAGTTTCCCCCTTTATACTGGGGTGTAGCCAAGCGGTAAGGCACGGGACTTTGACTCCCGCATTCGCTGGTTCGAGTCCAGCCATCCCAGCTAAATCTGACTCGTTAGCTCAGTCGGCAGAGCAACTGCCTTTTAAGCAGTGGGTCCGGGGTTCGAATCCCCGACGGGTCACCATAAAAAACCCTTGAGCCGCAAGTGAATACCTCCAAAGAGACACTATGTGATAGGGGGGTAGCCCGGTACGGCAAAAGCAAGAATCTGCGTGAGAAATCATGAGTTTTCTCACGCAGATTCTTGTTTTTGCTCAGAAAGCGGTCCTCCAATACCGACGTATCGTCTGTTAGATGATGGAGGCTGGGTGAGCATCTCCAGGAAAACCGGGATCTCGTTTGTTTTCTCCCAGATTGCGTCCTGAGTCAGGACTACACCGCTGTCCGTCATCCCACTTCCTCTTTTTCAGAAAACGACTATAAATCGTCCGGTGGACTGTGCCTGTCTCTGCATAGCCCACCATTTTTCCACGGTTTCCTTCCGCTTGAGCTTATAGAGACGGCGCAGAGTGAGTTCAAAAATGCACCCGGTGTGGTTTATGATCTATCCCCAGAAGACGGAATTCGCAACTGCGGACGTAGACAGTAGAGATAGCCCAAGTGACAGATTAAGCGATACCATGGACGGTAAGTCCGTCAAAAGCAGGAGATTGTTGTCCGGACTGAAAACTACTTGATTTCCTGCTCCAAAGCGTCAAATTCAGGTGTGGAGAAAAATTGCCCCAGAGTTATCCCAAAACCATCGCAAAGTTTTTTAATAGTGACGGTTCCCGGATTCTTACTCTCCCCGTTTAGAATGCTTTTTACGGTGGCCTGCGGTACCCCTGCAATATTGCTGATTCCGTTTGGTGTAACACCTTGTTCCCGGCACAACTGACGAATTCGCCCTGCTACAGCTTCCCTTGTGTTCATATACAAAAACCTCCCGGTGATTTATCACTAATTCCATGATAAATCACCGGGATATTTGATGTTAGTGACAATTCACTAAACACAAAATTTATGGTATTCTAAGGCTGTATCACTTGCGAGAAAAATTAAACAAAGTTGGTGGAAAATCTACAGGAGAATTTGGTTATGTTGTGATAAAGGCGACAAAAATTTTCGTAGATTGTTATAATCTACGAAAATCCACGCACCCACCTACCTTCCCACTTTCTTCGGCATTATACTCCATGTTGCTATGGCTGTCAAGAGGCCGTGAAAGTTTTTGACGCCCGGCCACAACCGCGCTTGCGCTGGAAATGGAGGTGCTTTTCACTATATGCTGTGACTGGCGGGGAAAGTAGCTGTCTGCTGTACTCAAATAAAATGCAAAGACGGACACTCACTTCTCCTCTGCAGACACATTTACATAGGAGGTGAATTTGGATGTCCAAAGCCGAAAGCAGAATCCGTCAGAGAAATATTAAATCTAATGAAGATGCCGGTCAGCAGGCAGTTGACACTGTACTAATGCGAAACTGGCAGGAAAGTGTGACGGGGAGGGGGTATGAGTTCGGATCATTCGGAGAAATTTCGTGCAAGTGGCTCTGGTTCTTAAAGCCTCAACTGAAGCAGGCGAGCATTGCAAAATACATCAATGTGCTCAACTCATATCTTCTGCCAGCGTTCCAGGACCGGAAAATCGACGAAATCAGCAGATGCGATGTCACGGCATTCGTCAGTGAGCTTTTGCTCTCAGGAGGCAAAAAAGGTACCGGATTATCCCCAAGAACGGTTTCCAGCATCCTGTCCGTGTTAAAAAACGTCTTTGATTATGCATCGCGGGAGAGGAACATTCGTGTATCTGATATCAATGGCATCCCGATTAAACAGCCGCAGAAGCAAATTAGAATTCTGAGCCGCAAGGAGCAGGAAAAACTCAGTCAATACCTCTACGCCAATCTGACACCGTGTCATCTAGGCATTCTTGTTTGCTTGTATACTGGGCTGCGTATCGGGGAAATCTGCGCCTTGCAGTGGCAAGACATATCCTTCGATGACCACTATCTATATGTCCACAAGGCGATGCAGAGGGTACAGCATCTGGATACGGAGGATAAACGGACGGAAGTGCTCATCGCAAAGCCGAAGAGCGACTGCTCTATTAGACGGATTCCTCTGCCAGACAATCTGTTTAAGGTGTTGGCAAGCCTGCGAAAAGAGGATGCAGCATTTTTGCTCACAGGATCAATCAAGAGATATATTGAGCCAAGAACGATGCAGAACCATTTCCGGTCCGTTATGAACGAATGCGATATTCCAGACGCTAATTTCCATACGCTCCGGCATACGTTCGCTACGAGATGCGTAGAACTGGGATTCGATGTAAAGAGCCTAAGTGAGATTCTCGGACATGCGAATGTAAATATTACCATGAACCGCTATGTACACCCTTCCATGGAGCTGAAGCAAAGAAACATGAATATCCTTGATGGCTTGCTTCCAAGCTACAATCTGACGTAGTAACCTCTACAATCCGCCTGATTCTTCCACTAATTCGGAACTATCTGGCGGATTTTCGTAGATTATAACAATCTACGAAAGTTTGAAGTCATCCATCTGCGGACCAGATGTCCGCTGCTTATCCCATGAAAGGTACAATATCATGGTCAAAAAGGTTTGCCAACTCTAACGCCTGTTTTGCGCTAAAAAGTGATGAGGTTCTATGCATTGTGTGACGGGCCTGAATCAAGTTTTGACGCTGTAAAGGCAGTCAATACGGATATTGCAGCGGTCAAGAATTCAGAAAGAGGGATCGTAAGTGTTTCTTTACAAATGCCATAAATTTTTTACAGCCATTGTCTGTTTTTCGCTTCTTCTGATGATGTTTACTGTGCAGGTTTTTGCCGAAGATGTGCCGGAAGATCCCTATCTTATCTTAACACCAGAGGATCCCAAAAATACAGAGGAAAATATATTGGTTGGGACGCTCCAGAAACGTTTGACGGAGCTGGGATATTACGCTGAAAGGAACACGTATATTCTTGACGCGGACACGCTTTTTGCACTCTCTGACTTTTGCACAACCAACAAATTGCCCTTTGACGAGAAGGGCGTAAGACAAAGCGCCTGGGATGCGCTGATGAGCGAAGACGCGATTCCTGCGGCAGGATCGGCTGAATATACTTTTATTCCTTACGGTACAGAAAGCGAGACGGTGCTGGCGCTGCAAATACGGCTGAAGGACTTGCAGTACTATGAAGGATTGGTGCTTGTCCCGGAAAAATATGATGAGGATTTGCAAAAGGCGATCGATCGTTTTTGTGAAACGAACGCCATCTCCTATGATCGGAGCGGTATTACGCCAGCAGTGCAGCAGTTGATTTATTCCCAAGGCGCCATACCATATACCGCGCCCGCGGAACAACGGAGTTTGGCGGAAAAATTCACGGCTTATATGATGCAGGATGCGGATTTGCTGGTAATCGTTGTCCCTGTTTTCGTGGTATGGATTCTGATCATGTTCGTGGTGCTGATCGCAGCTGTTTTTACGATGCAGCGGCTACAACAAAAGAAAGCCATAAAGGATGCCAATCAGGGGCCGCAGGACACAAGAGAAATCGGTGCGGGCAAAGGCTCCAAAAATATGCCGCCTCCACCGGTGGAAATGCGAAAAATGATTCAGTTTCAAATCGACTATCAAGGGAAAACGTGGAATCTTGAAAAGGATGCATCCTGCCCGCTCACGATTGGGCGTGGAAACGCGGAAATCCGGCTGGATTCATCCGATCGGAGTGCCAGCCGCAAACACTGCGTCTTGTTTTTTAAGGGAGCTGTACTGATGCTTCAGGACGTATCGGTCAATGGTACATATATCAATGATTCTGTTTTTCACAAATGTACCACGCCGGTGCAGAGCGGGGACTGCATTGTGATTGGCTCACATCATATTTTCCTGCGGTTTTGATTCAGATATTTACGATAAGATTGCGCTGAAGGACGGGGGGATTCTTTTGCTGTATGCATGGCTGTATTATGATAACCGCTTTAAGGATTTTTATCTTCCTGACGCTGAAAGATGGTCAGAATGTTTGCCATTGTGGCAGTCAGAGAGCGATTGGGATCAGGACTACTTTATCACGGTATATTCTGTAGACAATGTAAGGTATATCTCGCCTCCCGCGCTGTTCCGCTGGGAGGATGCGGGAGTCCTGCGGGGAGACATTCCTTTCGAACTCGGGAAACGCTACGTAATGCGCAACGGCAGCTATTCTCTGGGGATTATCTTTTCTGAATGTACCAAAACAGACGGCGTTTTTCAGAAATATATTTTCCCCTCTGACTGTGAAGTTTCTATCGGCAGGGATGAAACCTGTTCTCTGGTGGTACAGCAGAATATTCGTATCGTATCGAGAAAACAGTGTGTGTTTCAGAAAAACACGAAAGGGATCTGCTGCTTTACCAATCTCAGTATCAACGGAACACATTTGAACAATACGAAGGTAGGACAGGATGTTGTCTCGCGGGAGCTTCAATTTGGGGATACTGTCACTTTGGTCGATGGCATTAAGATTGTTTTCCTCGGCGACTATCTTGCCATCAATCATACCGGCGATTTTGCCAAGATTACACTGCAAACCACCCAGCCGCCTGCTGTGAAGGCAAGGCCGGACAACGCGGAGGAAAGATCCTCTCAGATTCAATTCCATCGGACGCCCCGTTTTCTGTGGAAAGCGGAAAGTTCCCCGGTAAAAATTGAGCCGCCGATCAGCAAAAATAGCCAGCAAAATCAGCCGCTGTGGCTGACCCTGGGGCCGTCCACCACCATGATCCTGCCGATGCTGATGGGCTCTGCAATTTCCAGTTCCCGGGGAGGCTTTATGGGGGCGGGGATTGCTATGGTCGGCACCGCGTCCGCTCTCGCAGTCATGTGGGGGCTGTTGAATTACAATTACAGAAAAAAGCAGGCGGACGAAACCGAGGCTGCGCGTGTTGCAAAGTACGGCGCATATATTGAAGCCACGGAAACGGACCTGAAGGAACGCTGTACACAGGAAAGAAAACGCCTGCTGTATGTTTACCCGAATATTGAAGAGTGCGTATGGCTGCCGCAGAACGACAGGCCACGCCTTTGGGAACGCAGTCCAAGACACGCGGATTTCCTTTTCGTTCGGGTGGGCCTTGGCGACGTCGAGGTCCCATTCCCTATCGAAGCGGATACACCCGGCCTTTCCCTGATCGATGATCCCCTCCGGGACGAGCCGCCGCGCCTGTCCGAAACCTACAGAGTGCTGAAGGGTGCGCCCGTGTCCATTGATTTCCGCCATGAGGCCGTCATTGGCATTCTTGGAGATGAAATGCGGACGGAATTTGCGCAGGCCATATTGGCACAGCTCGCGGCACTGCACAGCTATCATGATGTGCGTATCGCCGTGCTGTCTGACGAGGGTGCCTACTCCCAATGGGATTGGGCGCGGTGGCTGCCGCATGTTTTCGCCTCGGAGGACAGGGAACTGCGCATGGTGGTCTCGGATCCAAGCGCGGTGCAGGAGGTGATTACGCACCTGGATGAGGTGCTGACTATGCGCGGCGAAGCTGCGCGGGAGCGCGGAAACGCGGGAAAAGGCGATCCGCCGACGCCCCACTATGTCGTTTTCTGCACCAAGCCGGAACTGCTGGAGAACCGCCCATTCCTGCGCCACCTGACCTCCGGCAGCCACGGCATGACGCTGGTCCTTTTGGCCCCCAGCATGGAACTGATTCCCAAAGAGTGCCATTTGGTGTTTAAGGCGGACCGGACCAGCGGCGCGATTTATACCGCGGACGGTGATTACAGGGAGGTAAAATACGAGTTTTCCACCCCCGGACGCCTGAACGCCTTTTCGCACATGCTCGCGCCCCTGCGCATCCGGGACGCCTCCGAGAGTGCGGCCATTCCGTCTATGGTCTCCTTCCTGAATATCTACGGGGTGCGGAAAGTCGAAGATCTGGATATCTGGCGCTTTTGGAACCGCAACCACGTCTATGAGGGCCTGCGCTCCACGGTTGGCTTGAGCGCGGGGTCGCAGAAATTTGTGCTGGATATTTCCGACAAGGCCCACGGCCCCCACGGCCTTGTGGCCGGTACGACAGGCTCCGGCAAAAGCGTCATGCTGCAAACCTATATTCTTTCCCTGGCGCTGAATTACCACCCGGATCAGATCCGCTTCATTCTCATCGACTACAAGGGCGGCGGCATGGCGGACGCATTCCGCCATCTCCCGCATGTGACCGGGATTATCGACAACCTGCAAACAGGGAATACCATTGCCCGCGCCCTCGCCTCGCTGCAAGGGGAAATCCACCGGCGTGAGCATATGTTCAAGGAAGCCGGTGTGGATTACATAGACGATTATATCCGCTACTTCTATGATGATCCCGGGAAAGAACGCCTGCCGCACCTGATCATTATCGTGGACGAGTTTGCCGAACTCAAGGCGGATCAGCCGGATTTCATGCGGGAGCTTGTCAGCGCTTCCCGCGTCGGGCGTTCCCTGGGAGTCCATCTGATTCTGGCGACACAAAAGCCGTCAAACTCCGTATCGGACGAGATATGGGCCAACTCCAATTTCCGCATCTGCCTGCGTGTACAGAGCCGCAGTGATTCCACGGAAATGCTGAAAAAGCCGGACGCCGCTTATCTGAAAAACCGCGGGCGCTGCTACATCCAGATCGGAAACGACGAAATCTATGAGCAGGTACAAACCAGCTACAGCGGGCTGACATACCGCCCGGATGAGCCGTCGGAAAATGAACTGCCGCATCTGCTGGACAACGCCGGGCACATCGTCTTCGTGAAACGGCATCAGAGAAAGGCGGAAAATCAGAGGGAAGCGACGCAGATGGACGCCGTGTTGGAGCGCATCATCCGGACAGCCAAAGAACATGGCCTGGCCGAAACCCACCATCTTTGGCTGGAGGAACTGCCGCCCATGCTGTTTTTGGGGAACATTTCCGGCATGCCCTCCCTGGACAGGGAGTTGTGGCATGGGCCGAACGACGGACAGAATTACCGCGCCGTTTTTGGCATGGGCGATGATGTGCAGCGTCAGAAGCATTTCCCAGTTTCCATTGACCTGGTTGCAAGCCGCAACTATGCGGTTGTGGGCATGGCAACCAGCGGAAAGACCACGTTCCTGCAAACGCTGATCCTCTCCCTCGCGCTGCGGTACAATCCGGCCGCGCTGAATATACACATCCTGAGCCTGACCAGCAAAATGCTAGGATCTCTGGAGGAGCTTCCGCATGTGGGCGATGTGATTTATGGCGAAGAAGAATCCGAGGTGAGGCGGCTGTTTGATATGCTGGGCGCGGAGATCGCCCGGCGCAGGGATTTGTTTTCCAAAGCCTCGACGGACAGCTTTTTGGCGTATAATGAGGCCCGCGTTGAGGCGGGGCAGGAGATCATTCCCGCGATTGCGGTGTTTGTGGATCGCTTTGCACAGGTCATAGAAGTGCTTTCCGACGAGGAATCCACGCAAAAATTGACCGCCCTGTTATCCGAGGGCAGCAGCTGCGGCATCTTTTTTATTGTCACGGCGCTCGATATGAAAGAAATCCCCTATAAAATGCGCGGAACCTTCCGGGGGATCGGTCTTCAGATCAATGACCGGGCCGATTATGTGGATATTATCGGGAGGCCTGTGCCCCGCGAAATGCCGGACATCGCGCAGACGCCAGGGCGCGGACTGATTGTACAGGACGACGGGATCTATGAGTTCCAAGCCGCGCTCAGCGGAAGCAGCAAGACGGATTCCGCACGTGCCGCAGAGGCAAGAACCCTCAGCGCGGAAATGGCGGCGAAATGGCACGGGGCAAAGCCTACACGAATTCCGCGCATCCCGGCGGAACCCACCTGGGAGCTGTTTGCGGCCTCCGAAATTTACCAGTCTGCCGCCGCGCATCCCTGGCGGTTCCCGCTGGCCTATGATCTGAACCGGGGCGTTCCGCTGGTGCTGCGCTTGGAGGAGAGCTTTTCCTTCCTCATCGTGGGAGCGCAGCGCAGCGGGAAAACCAATCTGCTCCGCCTGATTGCCCGCCAGTGGCACGACAGGGGCGCACGGATCAGCGTTTTGGCGGACGCCTCGTGGAGTGCCAGCTGCCGGCATATGGGCGCGGAATTATATGAAGCGAAGACCGAACAGTGGCAGGGGTATGTCAAACAATTGAACGAAGAGGTTCTCCGCCGGGCGGCGCGTTTTAAGCAGCTCAAGGCCGGTGATCCGAAGAAGTACGACGCGGAGGCGCAGGCGATGACGCCCTATGTGCTGCTGATTGACGATCTGGGGAAAATGGCCGGGAAGCTCCTGCCGGATGAGGCGACCTTCCTGACGCAGATGATACAGGGGGCCTCCAAGTTCGGCGTTTATACCTTCGCGTCCCTGTCACAGCAGGATTTCGCAAAATGCAAGCTGACAGAACCGGTTCCGACCTTCCTCCGTCAATCGCGGGGCGTTGCCCTCCGCGGCAGGCTGTCAGAATTTGATCCCTGGGGCGTGACCATGCCGGTCGTCCAAAAAAGGAAGGTTTTGCCGCTGGGGCAGGCGTGGCTCCTCAATAACGGCGAGATAACACAGATTGTGATTCCCAAAGCGCCGGAGTATGAGGCGTGATGAGCTTGCTTCCAACCTTGATTTATGAGCCGGATGGAAAAAACCGCGCGCATATTCTGACGCTGCTCTCTGCCTGCGCGGAGAAATGTAGCGGGCAATTTCCCATCCTTCTCAGCACGGGAAGGATGGGGGAGGCGATGCGGTGTGCCGGAGGCCAGAGCGGGATTCTCTTGGTGATTGCCGGCGTGGCAGACGCAGAAAAGGACCGGCAGCAGATTTTCGAGCTGGAGCGGCTTTTAATCGAGCAGAACCGGGATAATTACACGGTATACTGGCTGCACCGCCCGGCGGATCTTGGGAAAATCGCCGGGGGCTGCTTCCGTCCATCCGGTTTCGTGGTTCCAACGCTCCAGGATGAGCAGTTTGAAGCGCTTGTGTCCCGCATATACAGCGATTACTCCCGCCTGACAGGGGCGTCACAGGAATTGTTCCTGACGGTACAGAGCGGCGGAAGGGTTTTCCGGCTGCCCGCCGGAGAAATCCTGTACGTGGAAGCCTGCGACAAAAAGCTGAACATCTGGACAAAGCGGCAATGCCTCAGCGTTTATGAGCGCATGTCGGAGTTGGAGCAAACACTAGGGATGCAGTTGGTCCGCTGCCACCGATCCTATCTTGTCAGCTGCGCCCAAATTGAAAGCGTAAATTTCGCGGAGATGGAAATCGTTTTGCGCAGCGGCGAACGGCTGCCGCTTTCCCGCACCTATAAGAATACGCTGAAAGAGCGCTTGGCGAAAGGCGGATGGAAACATGGAGCTTGATAGTGTCTCGTTCCTCTTTGAAAAATCTGAACTGATCCTTCTGCTCCGGCTTCTGGGGTGCGAAAGCATCACAATTCCATCAGAGGGAGATGACGTTGATACGGAAGGGACGCTGGAACGCCTGCAGGAAGATCAGCTGATCTCCGGAAGCCGGGAAGCGCTTGCCGTGGATCAGGTAATCGCATTTCTGCTGTTGGCAATGGACGGCGCACCGTTCCGCCTGGAGGTTTCCGGCGGCAGGTATCTTGCGGTATTCAAAGCTGCATCCGTCAGTATTGTGCTGCAAGAGCGCGGCGTGCGGTGGCTGATTGCACCCTTTCCGGTTTTCTCAGAGGCGCGAATGTTTCTGCTCCGCGCTTTGGAGAAAGTACAGCCCCCCTGCAGCTTGACGGTTCACAGCAAAAGCGGTATCGAACAACTGCGTTTCCAGACAAAAAAAGCGCTTGCAGAGGCTGCGGGGAAACTGCTGCCGGTTGAGGAAGATGAGGTGAAAGAGAAATGGAAACCATGATTGTGGAAATCTCGGTTCCTGCCATCAGCAAAACCTTTGATTTTCAGCTTCCATCCTATGGAATTGTCCGTGATGTGATACAGGAAATCATCTATATTCTGGAACAGACGGAATCCTGCGCCGTATTTGACAAGACGTATCCCATGCTCTGCCATGTGGAGGACGGGCGGATTCTGGACCCGAATCACACGCTCGCTGAGGCCGGCGTGTTCGATGGAAACCGCCTGCTCCTCCTGTAAGGGGAACGTGCGTAAATGGTATTTCACGGCAAAAATCCGGCGTTTCGTCCGATGCGCTGGAATGGCCCTGAAAAATATGCAATACTCCAACCATCGGAAACAGCAAATCTCAAGAAAAGAAAGGACGTGTTTCAGACATGATGATTGAACTGGCAGTGGATCTGGCGAAGCTGGCTATGGCAGAGGCGGAGATCCAAAAGGCACTCGCGATTTACCGCGAGGCGGTGGCCAAAGCGAAGGCCGCGGCTGAGGCCCTGCTCGCACAGTGGGAGGGCGACGCGGCGAACGAGTTTGAGCGGGAGCAGGCGAATGCGTACAGGTGGCACCTGTGCATCTTTGATGTCATAGGGGGGTTCCTGAATGAGCTGGAGCAGGCCATCCGAAAGTACCGGGAATACGACGAAAAGATCAAAGCCTTGATTCATGGATGATAAGAGGAGGGGAGAACAATGGCGGAAAGAATCCTTGTTTCAACAGAAGAGATACGGCAGACCGCTGGTCAATACCAGGGCGCAAAGGGTGAGTTACAGGATGCGTTTACCAACCTGGACCGTGCGCTGAAAATTCTGGAATCCTGCTGGAAAGGACCGGCCTACATGGCGATGCGCGCCCAGTGGAGTGTTGCCAACGGGAATATCCGAAGAGCGGATGAAAAAATGCAGGACGCGATTGACGAGCTGAATAAGGTGGCGAACCTGTTCGATGAAAACGAGACGGCCCTAAAATCCCAATTTGAGTCGCTGGATACCGGCACATCGCCGTTTGACGTCTGAGCGGAGAGCAGGCATGGGCAGTAAATATGATACCGGGAAAATCCGGGAACTGGCCAGACAGATCGGCCATGTGGCGGAACATGTGGCGGATATACGGTCCCGCACAGAAAATGCCATCCGGCAGGAAATCCCCGATAACTTTAACGGGAGCGCCGCCAGCGCACTCTCTGATACCCTCTCAGAATGGGGCGGGGATGTGCGGAATATCAGTAACGGACTGACACAGCTGAAAAATACGCTGTATGCCCTGGCAAGGCACCTGGATGAAATTGACGCGAATGCAAGAGCGGTCATCGGCAACCGCTGACCGGATTTTACACGGGGGCAGGTGACCGGGCATGGACAGGATCATTTGGAGCAGTGAGACGCTGCGGCGGATCGCCTCCCTGCTCAGGGACGCCTCCGATGAGATGGACGCTGAAACCACCCGCCTCCGGCATTGCCGGAATGAGATTCCGCAGGCGCTCAGGGATCAGGACGGGGCCCTGCTTGACGGGATTCTGGGGCAGACGGAGCGCGCAGTACGAAACCTGACGGAGGCGTCGGAGCGGGCGGCGGAGCTATCCCGGGCCGTTCAAATTGCGGACGCACTGTTTGAGGAAACAGAGCTGGAGATCCGGCGGCTCTATGAAACTATCGAAGTTTCCGCGGAACCGGCGGAACCGGACATCCCATCCGCCCACTGGGAGGGACCGGCGCATATCGCCGTGGTACAGGGCCTGACGGGACGGGCAGCCGCCGTTCCCGAATGGCTCAGCGCGGCAGCAGAACAGTTTTTCCGGGGCGCATCTCCGGATGTGCCTACAGCAAAATAATTTTTGAAAATCAGGAGGAAAACACTATGGCATCGAGACTTGAAGTAACCGTATCAGAATTGCAGCAGGCAGCGAGCAACATCAGCACTTCCGCAGACGACTACGAGAGCGCCGCGAACGCGCTGAAAAGTGCGGCGGACGAGCTGGCCGCAACGTGGGAAGGGGATTCCCAGGTGGCTTTCGTCGAGGAGCAGACTAAGGCCTATGAGTGGTATCAGAAGATGACCGAAATCTGCCGGGAGTTTGCCCGCGCTATGGAGACGGCGGCTCAGAAGTACGAGGAGACGGACGCCCAAGCAACAAGCACAATCCGTTCGAAATAAATCAGCGGCGGCTGGCAGCAACAAACAGCGGTCAATGGGCAAACGGTTCCCTAAACGCGGTCATACCGTTTTGCGCATGGACAGCAAACGGAATATATAGGAGGTCATAACATGGCAGACATTATCAAAGTATCAACCGACGAACTGATCGGCGCAGTCAATAAATATTCGACGCAGAAAACACAGCTTCAAAACGCTTACCTGCTGATGTATAGAAACATCCACGGCTTGGACGGCTCGTACGTTGGCGACGCCAGCGAGGCGCTGAAGCAGCAGTTTGAGCAGATGTACAAAAACCTTGAGCAGACGGAGGCCAAGGTGCAGGACGCCATCGAGGAGCTGACGAAGACCGCGGATATCGTCAACGAGGTGGAGAGCGGGCTTCAGGCCGCCTTCGGCAACCTGGATACGGGGACCGATCCGTTCAGCATCTGAGTTTCGCGCAGCCATTTGAAACATAACGTCGGCGGGCAGAGGATGACGGCACGTTCCCTCTGCCCGCCAGAAGTGGTTTTACTTACCGGGAGAAAAAGGTATGGCGGATAGAATTATCGTTGATTTTCAGGCCCTAGACAGAATTTCCAGCCGTCTCAGCGCCGCGGGACGCGAACTGGACCAGGCAATGCTGCAGCTTGCGGGCCTGCACGTAACACGGGACGCGGGCGGCGACGTGTGTATCAGCGGCTGCGGGATCAATCTGCGGACGGTTGGCAGGCCGGTTCTTGCGGGAACTGTGTCGGAGGCTGTTGCCTCCTATAAGCGCGCTGTTAGAGACCTCAGCGGATATACGGGCAGGTTTGGTTCGGCGGTCCAGCGCGTCCATGATCTATTTGAAACCACGGAAAACGAGCTGAGCGGGAAAAAACTGGATGTTGGGGAAGCCCCGCCCGCCGAAAATGGAACGGAGAGCGGCCGTCTCTCACTCGAGGATTTCAAAAAATTCTTGCAGTTGCTCCTGTTGTACCATCCAGGAATCAGCTTGCTTGCCGGGGTGTCCAATGATGCTGTTTTCAATGCATTTTCCTCACTTTGGGGATATGAGTTTGCGGATGGACATCCGGGCGTTACCGCGTGGATTGGCAAAGCGGGTATAAGCGCAAGCAGCGCGCTGGGGTCCGCGGAGGTCAACGCGTATTTGGGCAAAGTGGAAGTCGAAGCAAAAGCGGACGGCGGATTCATGAAGTCCAAAACAAAGCGCGAATATCAGGACGGGAAGTGGACAGAGAAAGAAACATTAGACTTTCTTTATGGAGAGCTTGGCGTTTCCGGCTCTTTCGCGTTCATCGCCGCTGACGCAAAAGGAACTGTGGGGAATGATATGCTGGGCGCGGGAGTGAAAGCAGAGGGAACCATAGGAAGCGCGAAAGCAGAAGGAAAAATTAAGGTCTCCGTTGGGGAAGAAGGGGTTACCGCCCTGGCAAAGGGAGAAGCTATGGTGGCCGCGGTGGAAGGGAAAGCATCTGGTACGATCAATATTTTGGGCATTGAGATCACGGGTGAAATTGGAGGATACGCGGGAGCGGCAGGCGTGGAAGGCAAAATCGGGATCGAAAACAACAAATTCGTTATGAAGGGGGGTGCCGCTGCTCTTCTTGGGGTTTCAGGCGGCGTGGAGATTGGCTTTAATGACACGGGATGGTCCAATGCTGTGGATGGTGTGAAAGATGCTGTGAAAAATACGGCAGAGGATTTTGTCGATTTCTTTTCCTTCATGGGGAGCCTTTGGTAAATGGCCCCCGTTCCGGCAGAATGCAAATGCCAAGCACGGTGATTATGTATATCGCTGCACAGGCTGTGGAATGAGTGATACCGAACTTGCAAATAAGAAAGGATAACGAAAATGAAAAAATTTCTTCCGATCGGTTCCGTAGTCCTGCTCAAAGAGAGTCAGAAAAGGATCATGATCGTAGGCGTGAAGCAAAAACAGGCAGATTCGGACAAGGTGTGGGATTACAGTGCGTGTTTATATCCGGAAGGGATTCTGGATCCGGATCGTTTATATTTATTTGATACCGAGCAAATTGAACGGCTTTATTTTATCGGATTTCAGGACGGAGAGGGCCTGGCCTTTACAGCAAAAATCAACCAAGTGGAGAAGTAAAGCGTTTTTATACATTTCGTATTTTATGTTCACCGGGAGGAGATTTCATGAAGAAAAGATGCTGTTTTATCCTTTTTATCCTTTTTCTTCCTCTGGCAGCTTTAACGGCCTACGCAGACGAGGGTGCCGCGCTGTTGGAATCGAGAGTGTGGGAGCAGGCGGCCGTATTGTATACGCGGAACACGAGCGGCACGGATGTTCAGGTGCGCATCGCTTCTGAAAATATCGACGGTGTTGCTGTGGACGGGCAGGATGAAACACTTCCCATGACCACATGGCTCCTGTTGGACAATTCCCTCTCCATCAAACAGCCCGACCGGGAAAGAGCGAAGGAACTGCTGATTGATCTCGTCAGCGCCCGATCTTCCAACGAGGCGTTCACGCTTTGCACGTTTGCCGAACACTTAAACCCGATCCTAACGGAGAGCCAAGACTACAGCGAATTGAAACAAGCCATTGAACATATCCAGCATTATGACCAGGAGACCTACCTGACGGACTGCTTGGATGAACTTCTTGCCTTGGAAACCGAGCGGACTGACGCGCGGTATGTCCGCATCGTAGTGATCTCTGATGGCGTTGACAACAACCCCGGCGGCATCACGCGGGCAGAACTGGAAAAAGAACTGGAAAAATACAATCTCCCTGTCTATTCGGTTGGCTGTACCGGCAACGCGCAGGAGCTGAAGGAGATGTACGCGATTTCCCGGCAGACGGGCGCGGGATATTGGGCGCTGAGCGAAGCGGAGAATTATGATATCACGCACGCTATGAGCAACGAGGAAATACCCATGCGCATTACGGTCCCGATTCCGGCTTCCCTCTGTGACGGCACTACCAAGGGCGTGCAGATGACGTTTGCGGATGGCACGGTGCTTCAAACACAGCTCGATATGCCCTTCGGCGCAATCATAAGTGCGCCTCCCGAACCCGCTCCCGATCCGGAGCCAGAACCAATTCCAACCCCGCCGCCGGTGGTGGAGCCGGAGGAAGAGCCTACAGCGGCCGATTGGATGCGGGCGCATTGGCTTTTGATCGTGCTCCTCGCGCTTGCCATTGCGGCCCTCGCGGCCGGAGGATATCTGTTCCTTCAGCGGAAAAAAACGAAAGACGGCGCAATTCCGGAGAAGGAAAGCACTCCCGCGCAGCCTATGAAATCCAATCCGCCCCCCGGCAGTATTATTCTTGGCAGGGAGGAAGCCAGTGACATTACCATTGAGGATCCATCGATTTCAAAGAAACATTGTGCCATCGCTGTCAGCGGAGACGATATCACAGTGTATGATCTGGACTCTCTGAACGGTACGCGGGTGGACGGCGTGAAGCTGGAAAGGGGCGGGTGCCGGAAGGCGCGGAACAGAAGCCTGCTTACGCTTGCCAATATGGAATTTGAAATGGAGATTTGTACGGAGGAACGTGATGCCGCGCCGGACCCTGTCGCCACGATTTACACGAACCCGGAAGAGGTCCAGCGCCTGCTTTCCGGCGAAAAGGTCCTGCGCATTACCTCTACAAGCCGCCGGGACCTCTGCTACAGAGTTGCACTTTCCGGCAGCCCCGCCAAAAACGCACAGGACGACGAAACGATCTATATGCGCCAAAAATAATCCATAATCCGCGTCACATGCCGCGCATGAATCCAGGATCTGCTGAAAAGCAGGTCCGCTGTTTGCCGTTTGCAGGCGCGGAGACTGGAAAACATGGAACGTGGGCTGTAACGCTGAAAAATGAGGGAGGAATGCTGTCAATGGAACTGCTTTTTTACGGTGGGATTGCCGCTATGGCGGCCGCTGTGATATTTGGCATTGTGGCTTTTGTGACGTTCAGGCTGCGGCGTACCAGGCTCAGACATCTGCTGGAGATGGAGTATGGCGCGTGGGATGAGAAAACCTGATGGCGCGGTCTGCTGAAAAAAGACGGGAGTAGGATATATGTCGGAAGTTATCATTGCCTCAACCTATAAGATGCTCGAATCGCTTGGCTCCGGCGGAGGCGGAATTGTACATAAGGCCCAGCATTTGCGGCTGAACAAAGAGGTCGCCCTGAAGGCGGATAAGCGTGAAATTACCACGGCCCCCGAGCTGCTGCGCCGGGAGGTGGATGTGCTGAAAGATCTGAGCCATCCCTATATTCCCCAGGTTTACGACTACTTTGAGGAGGACGGGACGGTTTATACCGTCATGGACTATGTGAAAGGGGAAAGCTTGGATAAGCTTCTGAAACGGGGGGAACGATTTTCTCAGGTTCAGGTCATCCAATGGGCCAGGCAGCTTCTGGAGGCGCTGGATTACCTCCACAAACCCATCCATGGGGAACCGCCGCGCGGCTATGTCCACAGTGACATCAAACCGGCAAACATCATGCGGCGTGAAAACGGTGATATTTGCCTGATTGACTTTAACATCAGCCTGGCGCTGGGAGAGAAGAATGCCATTGGCGCAAGCCCCGGCTACGCCTCTCCGGAACATTATGGATTGGATTTCTCTTTCAGCGGCAGTCTCCGCAGCGGGTTCACCCCGACAATGGAGGACAGAACGGTAGCATTGACTGCGGGGAAAACTCTACCCGTTACGAAACAGGGATTGATTACGCCGGATGTCCGCTCCGATATATACAGCCTGGGCGCGACTTTGTACCATTTGCTGAGCGGGACCCGTCCCGCGAAAAACGCGGCGGAGGTTGTTCCCCTGTCCGGACCAGAAATCAGCGGCCAGGTGATTGACATTATCACCAAGTCCATGAATCCCAATCCGGATCTCCGTTACCAAACTGCCCAGGAAATGCTGGACGCTTTTTGCGGCCTGCACGACAACGATCCCCGAACGATACGCTACCATCGCCGCGTCAAAGTTACAGCAACTTTATTGACACTGCTCTTCCTGACAGGCGTTGTCTGTACCTTTGCCGGACTGAAACAGATGGAACGGATACAGGCTTTAGCTGCGGAGGAGGCACGGATTGCGGAAGAGGCAGAACGGATCGCAAAACGCGCTTTGGCGGATACAACCGCCTCAGAGTCCGCTTTTTTAAATGGTGATGTTGCTGAAGCGGTGCGTCTGGCACGGGACGCGCTGTCTCTCCGAACCGCTTATGATGCCAGGGCGCAGGCCGCGCTTACCAACGCTTTGGGTGTCTATGATCTCTCCGGCGGGTATCGCGCCCATACGCTACTGGAGCTGCCCGGTGAACCAACACAGGCGGTACTGTCGCCGGAAGGGACCCGGGCCGGGGCGATGGCAGGCGGACAGCTGCTGGTGTTTGACACGGATAGCGGGGAACAGCTCGCCGCCCTCCCCGCTGAAAACAGTGCCCTTGCACAGCTTGTTTTCCGCGGAGAGGACGTGGTCATCTATGCCGGAGACGGCGCTGTCTGCGCCTATGATCTGGTGCAGAAAAAAGAGCTGTGGACCGGTGGGGCCGCGACGGCTATTGCACTGTCGGCGGACGGAGCTACAGTGGCCGCTGCCTACAAGGACGATACCGCTGCCGTAATCTATGACGCCGTCACTGGACTGGTACGGCAGACGGTGGATTTTCAAGGGTACCATCTTCACGCGGCATTTAACAACACATTCATAGACCCGGACAGGGATCTTTTTGCATTGAACGCAAACGGAACCATGCTGGCGGTGGGCTTCTCAGACAGCGGCGCACTGTGGGTGTACAATCTGGAGGATCGCGAAGGAGATATCCAGCTCTATGACCAGTCGGACTTTCAGTACTTTGAGGGTGGCTTTTATGGACCATATCTGGCGTTTACTGCAGGGGTTGGAAAGGAGTCCGTTTTTGCGGTGATTGATACGGTGGAACTGGTGCAGACTGGCGGTTACGCCCAGCCCATGCGGTTCCATGTTCAGACGGATGAGAGCGGCGTCTACTTCGCTGCCGGAAGGCTACTGGTGCGGCTGGACCCGGAAACTTTTGAGGAAAACAAGCTAGCCTATGGAGATTCCTACATTACCGCTGTTGCTGTTGACGGGGCCGGATACTCCGTCATAAAGACAGAAAGCGGGCTGGTGACAGCGTTTGATGCAGACGCGGACGCTTTGAATGTCTGGGACGGACAGGAGCAGTGCAGTTTTATCGGTACTGCCGGAGATTTTCTTCTGACTGCCTCCAGCGACACGCCGAACTTATGTATCTGCAAGCTGGAAGGCCATCAGCAGGAACAGATTATTTCCTACGATAAAACATATGAACACGACGAGGCCCGGCTCAGCGGCGATGGCAAAACCGTGATGCTCTTCCGCTATAACCAGTTCCGGCTGATGGATATGGACGGGAAGGTGCTGGCAGATGTGGAGATCCCGATACCGGAGGGGGATCAGGTCTATGACCAGCAGTTCCGGCGGGATGCGGACGGGAGCCGCCTGGAGGTGACCTACTACAGCGGTTTGATACGGACTTATTCCGCAGCGGATGGAAGCCTCCTGTCAGAAGAACAGAAAACACCGCCGGATGACAGTCTCTTTGAGGAGTTTGTTACCGATAGACTGCGGATTGAACGACCGCTTCATGGTACTCCGGAAGTCTTTGATCTCCAGTCAGGAGAAAAGCTTGGGGAACTGGACCCGGATAACTATTTGACATATGTAACCCAAATAGGCGAGTGTATCATGACAGAGTATATCTCTGCCCAAACCGGGGAGCGGTACGGCCTACTGCTCAATGAAAATCTGGAAGTCCTGGCTGAATTGCCGGGATTGTGCGATGTTTTTGAGGATGGCCGACTGATTTTTGACGACGGAAAGGGGGGATTGCGGCAAAGTCATGTCTATTCCGCCGAAGAGCTGTTGGCTCTTGCGGAAAAATATTAAAAGAAAAGAGAGGTTTGAAACATGAAGCGATTGAGAAAATTTCTGGCTCTGCTGCTTGTTGCGGTCATGATCGCCGCACTGCCGGGGACGGCCTGGGCAGGAGGAGAAACGGTAAACGTCGCAATGTCTGGTAACTGCGGCGTGGATGGCGATAATGTCACATGGGCGTTAGATTCTGATGGCGTTTTAACAATCTGTGGCCAGGGAGAAATGCAAGACTGTACGCAGAATACCCCCTGGGATGCTCCTGCATATGGGATGACAATTAAAGCCATACATATCGAAAACGGTGTTACTAGTATTGGAAATAGAGCATTTCTAGCTTTTCACTATTTGACCGATATTACGATTCCAAATACTGTGACAAGTATTGGGGACAGTGCGTTTAATAGCTGTCACGGTCTAACAAGCATCACAATTCCTGACAGTGTGACAAGTATTGGAGAATATACGTTTATCTACTGTGACAGTCTGACAAGCATCACAATTCCAGATAGTGTAACAAGTATTGGGAATAGTGCGTTTCAAAGCTGTAGTGGCCTGACAAGCGCTAATATTTCAGAAGGTGTTACCAATATTGATGACTATACATTTTACGACTGTAGTAGTCTAACAAATATCACGATTCCGGATAGTGTAACCTCGATTGGTAACTTTGTGTTTTATAACTGCAACAGCCTGGCAGATGTCTACTATAGCGGTACAAAAGCGCAGTGGGAGCAAATTACAATTGAAAACTACTACGGCGAAAACGGCAACGCCCCCCTGCTTAACTCTACCATCCACTGCACTGATGGCATTATCAACCCGAAAGAAGAAAGCAACAAATGCGGCGACGACCTGACCTGGACGCTGGAGGATGGTACACTGACCATCAGCGGCACCGGGGAGATGTATGATTATAAAGATAGTAGCGCCCCCTGGTTCGAAAGACGGAGTGAAATCAAAACGGTTGTCATGCCGGACGGTCTTACTTCCATTGGAGGTGCCGCGTTTTGGGGCTGTAGCGGCTTGACAGGCGTGAGCATACCAGACGGCGTCACCACCATTGGGGAAGGTGCGTTTTCTGACTGTAGTAGCCTGACGAGCGTGAGCATACCGGGCGGCGTCACTTCCATTGGAAAAGGTGCGTTCTTGAATTGTAAAGGACTGACAAGTGTCAGCATCCCAACCAACATCTCTTCTATTGAAGAAAGTACATTTTTTGGCTGTAGTAGCCTGTCGAGCATTAGTATCCCGACCAGCGTCATTTCCATTGGAGAAAAGGCGTTTACTCTCTGTAGCACCTTGAAAGATGTCTACTATGGTGGTACAAAAGCGCAGTGGGAGCAAATTAATATCAGTAACGACTACAACGACCCCCTGCTGAACGCCACCATCCACTATAGCAAGAACAGTGCTACCTATGAGATTTTGCAGCACATCGGCACGGCTGACACCGAAGATCCCACACGATATATTGTAACCGGGGAGAGCAATGAAATCTGGATTATCAAAGCACCTCTGGAGCAATTCCAAAATCTGTATATTGACGGTGAAAAACTCACGTCTGGTACAGATTATACCGCCACTGCTGCATACGATAGCACGAAAACACGCAGTACGGTGATTACAATTGAGAATGTGGTGCTTGCCTCGCCGGGGGGAGGAAACCACACGCTCGCGGCAGAATTTCGCGGCGAATATGCCTGTACGGTCATAGATGTCTCCCAGGCCGTGCTGGAAAAACTTGCTCCCGGCCTCCATACGATCGCGGCGGAATTTTTACCGTCCGCAAATTCTGAAGTCAGGCGCGTAGCGCAGAATTTTACGATTGAATCAGCGCGGACACTGCTGGAAGCCGGTGTGAGATACGTGCCCTACTCCTGGAAGCCGGAGGTGGCCGGAGGCCCCTATTCCGTCGCGGCCGGAACGCTCCCCAACGGCATGAGTGTTGACAGAGAGACCGGCGAGATTGCCGGTATTCCAATGGTTCCGGGGACCTGGAAATTTACAGTGGGCAATGGAGACACGGAAACCTTGTATACCCTCGTCATCGCGGACAACAGCAATACCGCCGTGCAGCAGCCCAACGACTACGAAATCACGACGCCAGTCGGTACGCTGTCGGGTTCCGACTTTATCCTGTACGCCTACACCGACCGGACGATGGTCATCGACGGCCCGTACAATGAGTTTATGGAGCTGTACATAGACGGCCGGAAGCTGACCCGCGATGTGGAGTATGAGGCCCATGAGGGCAGTACCGTGCTGACAATTTACGCCCAGACCTTCGAGAAAACGGGCAAGGGGACGCATACGATTTCCGCCGAGTTCCGTGAGAACGGCGACCCCAACGGAAAGCTGAAAACCGTATCGCAGAATTATACGGTCAGCATTTCTCAGCCCAGCAGCAACAACAGCAGCAGTAATAAAAAGAAGCCGTCATCCTCCACCAAACCCTCCACGAACACAGCCCCTGCGGTTCCCGAAACGCCGGAAGTACCAGAGGTTCCCGCCGGACTGCGCTTCGGGGACGTATCCGCCGCGAATTGGTTTTATGAGGACGTCAAATGGGCCTATGAGGGCGGCATCATGAACGGTGCCACCGCTAACGCCTTCGCGCCGAATCGGGATATTTCTCAGGCAACGATCGTGACGGTTCTGGCCCGTCTCGGACAGATTGATCTCACCCGGTTTGAGACCGTCTCTGACAGCACGATCGAATCGGGGAAATGGTATACAACAGCGGCAATTTGGGCGAAACAGTCCGGAATTCTGCCGGATTACAGCGCGTTTACTGGTGAGGAGACCATTTCCCGTGACCAAATGGCTATTATGCTGGTAAAGTACCTGCGGAGCATGGGCAAGGATACAACGCCGCCTGCGCAGTCCGCTGTATTTGCGGATGCTGATATGATGAGCCAGGACGGGAACAACGCTTTCCAGGTACTCTATCACTATAATATTTTCCGGGGCGTTGGCGAGGGACGAATGGACCCCGCTGGTTCAACGACCAGAGCGCAGTTTGCCGCGCTGGCCCACCGACTTTCAGATGCTGCCGCAAACTGATTCTAGGAATTGCGCGGTATTGCGCCGCGATGATTCCCCGTAAAAAGCTCTCCGGTTTTTTGCGGAATTTTACAACTGAAGGAGGAAGTGTATGCACAAAAAGCACAAGAGGAGATTGGCTTCACTGCTCGCTGCCGTGATGCTGATCACCGCCCTGCCGGTAACGGCATTGGCGGATGAGGATGGCGAGGATGTGCCAGAGATTTCGGTACAGGCCCCTGCGGAGGATACTGCCGGAGGTGAGGAAGGATCGGAGGCTCTGACCGAACCTGCAGAGGTTCCGGATGAGCCTGCGGAGGAGGACGCAGAAGCGGCGTCTGATGCCGCAGACAGCTGCGCACTGACAGAAATCGGTTTCTGGATTGGCGGACAGTACGTACCGGCGGTCGAGGAAGATGGGGGAATCTCCGTGATGTCTCTCCTTCCCCTCGAAGAGAAACGGTATGATCTGGATTTGACCGGATTCTTTCCCGAAGAATTAAAGGAAACTCAGATTTCCTGGGTTCTTGAAAATCTGACAGGCAACCAGAAGGAAGATGTCACGGCCAGCGATGTAGCTGTTTGGGCAAAGTGGTATTATTATGACGAGAATTATCATTATGTTAGCGTCAATGACAACTATATACTCATCAATGATGCCAACACGATGGATTTGTCTAACTTCTACAGATATGGATCGTCTCGCTATCCGACCAATACTGTTTATCTTGAACTGATTATCGGCAAAGCGGACCAGCTGGACAGCAGCAACCGGCGTTACATTATAAGCGCTGAAACCAGCGTCAGCCCACTGGAGGTTACGCCGAAAGATGGTATTGAGCTGCTGAGCTGGGATAGATCTACAGTTTCCAACGAAGAGCGCGAACGCTTCAATCAGCTCTATTTGGATATCGACCCGGATACCTGGGACGGTACCGCTCCATTTGCAGTCACTATGTCGCTAAACAATGCCTTCAGTAAGAACGGTGTGGTGTCTGCGGAGTTCTACGAGGGATACTGTACAACTTCTGTGGAAGCCGAACGCGGTGAGCGGATTACCAGTCAGATTTATGGTGCATCCGCGTCCGGCTACACTAGAGATTTTTCACAGAAAGAGCTGGCAAATAAAAATGCTGTGACTGCTGTATTTGAGCGGAACGGTAAGGTTGTGGAAGTGCTTCCGTTTTACATCTATGCCTATCCAGCGAACGATTCTGTCAGTCTGAGTTCTTCCCTCCGCAAATATCAATCAAACTCGTATCTGTCCTACGTCAGCACAGGGACAACCTCCTATGTGACAGATGAAGCGACCGGCGTCCAGATGAATGTGATAGAGCTGTACAGCTCCACTGACACTGCCGACAGCGAATACTATATCCACGCCTATTACTCTCATTACGGCGAAACAGTCCAGTTAAGCGAGATTTCTCAATATGTGTCTCACAGCGTGCTGGGTTACTACGAAACCGTCTCCGAGGCAAGGAACCAGCCGGATATCACCCAGCAGCTCTTCGACGACGACAGCGGTTATCCAGCAAATTATAGCGGCAATGGCAAGACTTTTACCGTTGTTCTGAAGGATGGCAGTTTGAAGCATCTCGGCGCTATCATTAAGGAGGTTGAGGAGGAGCCCTCCGGCCAGACGTATTTCCGGGCCAACGGTGCTTACAAAACACAGGACCGTGACAGCTATGAAAATTATAGGGTTGGTACAGATGATGACAGCTATGCCGAACATTATCAGACCGTCTTCCTGATGGGCCGTGAGTCCTATCGTGACCCGATGACCCCGGTAACGGCTGACGAGATTTATCCTACGTTCAGCGTACACTCGAAAGCACGGGTTGTCGCCGCTGCGGACGGTAAAGACCTGGGCAAACAGACCAGTGGTCACTCCTCCGTACCTTTTGCGTCTGGAGAGGCGATCGAGTATACTGTGTACTCAGAAGACAACTCCGCACATGATAACTATTTTGTTACCTTCATTACGCAGCAGAAGGGCGCAAAGCTGTATGTCAACGCTCAAAACTGTATCGATGCGGACGGTAAGGAGACTTACCGCACGATTTACCTTGACGCGGCGGAAGATTACCATGATATTCTCTTTGCTAACATTGGTGACGAAGAGCTGACCGGCCTGTATGTTAAGCTGGAAGGCGCTGACAACCTCCAGTTAGACCCTTACTGGACCATCAGCGAGGACAGCGTCAGTAAATTGGCCCCGTTTACTACTACGAATGAAAGAACACCCAGCGGGAGTTATGCATCCTATGGTGAGCTATCCAATCTGGGCAAAATCCGATTGATTCCAAAAATGGATGAAAATGGCGAAGTTGTTTCTGGATTGGTAGACGGCTATCTGACCATCGGTTCTGCTAACGGCGGCGAGGTGAAAATCAGGTTGACTGGTACTACCGGCAGACTGACCATCACCAATACCGACCTAATTAGTGGTGTACAGTATGTTCCATATTCCAGCGGTATCCGTACTAACTCTATCAATGCAAACAACAATCTGGAATACACGCTTCTGGAAGGTCCTCTGCCTTCTCCCCTGACGCTGAACCCGAACACCGGCGAGATTTATGGTGTCCCCAAGAGCTATGGAGAATTCCCTATTAAGGTGCAGGTTCGGTACAAGAATCTTCCTGACGGTCTGCCAGAAGATAGTCTGGAGCGTATGACTGCCACGGCGGAATACACTCTGACAATTCTGGAGAATACGGACGACAATGTCTGGAACGCTACGGATGAAGATTATACTGTTACAGAAACGATCGGTAATGCAACCACAGGCAACCACTATGTCTGGAGCAGCGGCGACGATATCTTTATCTCTCAGGGTGAATTCAGTCACTTCCTCGCCCTTTACTTGGACGGTGATAGGCTGATCATTGATGTAGATTATGATGCTGTCAGCGGCAGTACGGTTATCACGGTTCGCTCCCAGACCTTGGGCAGCAAGGGCAACGGTAACCATACCTTGGCAGCGGAATTTCGTGATTCCAACGGTGATCTGCGAAAAGCTGCGCAGAACTATGAGGTAAAGGTCAACACCAGCAATTCCGGTTCCAGTTCCAAGCCTTCCAGCAACAAAAAGCCCAGTTCCAGCAGCAAGCCCTCCTCTACACCGTCTGTTTCTCAACCAACTACACCGACTCCTAGCACTCCCACTACACCCAGCACTCCCAGCACAGGAATGCCATTCACAGATATTCTGCCCAACAGTTGGTTCCTAGGTGATGTGAAATGGGTATATGAGCAGGAGCTGATGACTGGTACCTCCGGGTCAAGTTTCGCGCCGAATACGCCTATTTCCCAAGCAGTTATAGTAACCGTACTGGCACGGATGGCAAAGGTAGATCTGACGCAGTTTGATGGGATGATTGATGATGTGATTCAATCTGGACAATGGTACACTAATGCCGCACTTTGGGCAAAGCAGTCCGGTCTGTTACCAGATGTCACCGTCTTCACTGGTGAGGAACCGATTTCCCGTGATCAGATGGCAATTATGCTGGTGAAGTATTTGCGAAGCATGGGCAAGGATACTACCCCTCCCACACAGCCTATAGCTTTCGCTGACGCTTCCCTTATGAGCCAAGACGGTAGCAACGCCTTCCAAGTGCTATATCGGTACAATATCTTCAAGGGTGTTGGTAGTGGTTATATGGATCCGGAGGGGACCACGACCAGAGCGCAATTCGCCGCACTTGTTCATCGAATCTCTGATATGGTCTGATATGGTTGTTGCCTGACAGTACTTAAAAAGAGAGGAAAAAAGGATCCGAGAAAAGGATTGTTTTACCTTCACCTGACCGAACTGTACAATTTGGTCAGGCGTGAGGCTACTTGGAAGTATGACAAAAAAATTATTGTACCGCCAAGTTAAAAAATCCCTGACGGAGCGGAAGGGTGTACGGATACATAGTCTGGCGACTATGTATCCGTGCGTTTTGCAAGACGCGGCTCTGACATCCGAATGTCAGGGCCGTATGCGTTGCTGCGCTCCCGTACAAGGGGCCGCTGCCCCTTGCGCCACTTTCCCTGGCAGGATCTCCTCTACCACAGAGAGAACTTCATAAATCAATTTCTCGTCTATCATCGCATCCCAAAAAATCAGGAGTCCTTTAACCATTGTTGATACTCTTCAAGGGAGATCACTCCAGTATCACACTCCAGTTTCTTCTCTCTTGCTTTCTCACTCCAGGCATAAAATTCTTCCGCAGTAACCCGTCCGGCTTTGATCCACGCAAAACGCCGCTTATACTCCCTGCGGTAAACTTTGAAAACCTCATCATTTGCACGGTCCTTTGTCCATTGGATGATGGAACCCATATCTTTGCATGTACGCCCTTTTTCATCAATGGAGCGGCCGCAATATTCTGTTGTGCTGCGTCTGGCGATAGCAAAGTAGCGTCCGCAGTTTTTACAGATCCGCATCCGCTGCTCCCGTTTAATCGCTTCACGCAGGGAGA
>CAMWSZ010000005.1 GCA_947177005.1 uncultured Clostridia bacterium
CAGCCCGTGCTGCACCGCCATAGCGGAGAGATTGACGCTGCCGCCAATATAGGAACCGGTCATCATGGACGTCACGGCGGCCAGCTCCCTCACGCTGCCGCCAGAGGCCGCATAGGCGTCCCGCAGCAGGAAAAACGCCAGAAACGCACCGCAGACAGTTCCGGCAGCGCCGATTAAAAAGACAAAGAGCATCCGTCCGGCATCCCGCCAGATTTTCCGCAGATTGCATTGGAGGAGCAATAACGGAATGCCAATTGGGACAATTACGCCCCATACGATATCGTCATAGAGAACGCAGGATGCAGGAAGAATACCGATATTTGCCATAGCCATAGCCAGAACCAAAGCGATAATACAGCCCGAAATTTTAGACGCCCACTGATATTTCTGTTCCAGCCAAATGGCAAGCGCCACTGAGACACACATCGCGGCCAGCAGTCCAAAGGTATCGCCGGGCTGAAGCAGGGTATGTCCCAACAGTTTTTCCAACGGTGTCATATGCACGTTCCTCCAAAAAATAAAATTCGGCCCCATTATAAACAAAAATTTTTGATAGCGCAACCTGTAAATTCCACGGGGAAAGGAAAAGAAAATGCAGGGAAAGCGTGGATTTGGGGCATACTGTAGAGGAAAAAAACAGTCCCGCACCTGAGACGCCGGGACAAACGGCGTCAAAATTCGCGCCGGGCCCGCAAAATCCGACTTGACGGATTCCACTTTGCGATGCTATAATGTGGGCTATCAAAATTCCGTGAGACGACGAGAAAGGAATCATCCGCTATGAAAAACACTAGACAACTGCTGGCAGCGATTCTGGCTGTCCTCCTGTTGCCGGCGCTGCTGCAAACGGCGCTGGCCGCCGGTACGACCGGTCTGACCCGTGAACAGGCGCGGGATATTCTGGTGGCCGCCGCGGATGATTACAATTCCGGCGTAAAAAAGGAAGATGTTTTGCAGGGCTATGCGGACGGAGACCTGGCGCTGGACCGCCCCGTTTCACGTGTAGAGGCACTGGTGATGCTGTACAAAGCCTTTGGGGAGCTGCCTGAGCCGAAAGGCGACAGTGCCCGGACCGCTTTTTCCGGCGTCAAGTTCACGGACGTCCCCGAGTGGGCAATGGAAAATCTGGTAAACGTATTTCAGTCCGGCATCGTGGCCGGCACCAGCGAGACGACCCTGTCTCCCCACAACACCGTCACTGCGGAGGAGCTGGACCTGCTCATCCGCCGCGTGTACGCCCTGGAGGGCACCAATTTGAAGGACGACTTTTATGCCGCGGTCAACAAGGATTGGCTGGAGACGGCGGAATTTCCGCCGGGATATCCGTACAGCGGCACGCTCTACGAGTTGTCCTATGAGGTCACGCAGCAGGTATCGGCGCTGATCAGGGAGATCGCCGCCGGTACTCCGGAGGCGGGTTCCCCACAGGAAAAAATCAAGAATCTATATTGGAATATTCTCGACTGGGACAGCCGGAATGAGGCTGGTCTGGCTCCGGTCCAATCCTATCTGGACGCGATTGACAGCGCCGAAAATCTGTCCGCTCTGGTAGACGTACACCACGAGCTGGCGAAGGAGCTGGCAACGTCGCTGCTGGCGGGCTTTGGCGTGACGGTGGACGTCCGTGACAGCGGCCGCTATATCCTGACCTTCAGCAGCCTGACCCCCATGGTGCTGAGCAAAGAGGAATACGCAGAGGACGGCACGGTGGCGCAGGTCTACCAGCAGTATCTTGTCACGCTCCTGACCTTGGGCGGTGAGACGGATGAGGATGCCGCGGCCCATGCGGCGGCGTACTATGAGCTGGAGAAGACGCTGGCGGCGTCGATGCTGGACCGGCAGGAATACGCAGATGTCAGCAAGACGTCGAATCTGTACACAATGGCACAGCTGAAGGAGCTTCTGCCGGGTATGGAGCTGGACAAGCTGTTGTCTGCGTCGGGCTTCTCCGAACCAAAGGAGATCGTGGTCACGGACGACGGCCTGCTGAGGGCGTCCACGCAGTTCTTGACGGAGGAGCATCTGGAGGTGCTGAAGACCGCCATGAAGCTGGGCCTTTTGGGCGGCTACGGCTCCACGCTCAGCCGGGATTTCATGGACGCATCGATTGCGTTCCAGTCAGCACGCTACGGCGCGGATATGAACCTGCCGGACGAGGATACGGCGGCGCAGCTGGTGCAGTCGCATCTGGCGGACTACCTCAGCGAGGCTTATGTGGAGCGCTATTTTTCGGAGCAGGCCAAAACGGACGTGGAAAATATGATCCAGGATTTTCTGGGGATTTATAAAGAGCGCATTCAGGCGCTGGACTGGATGAGCGATGCGACCAAGGCAAAGGCGCTGAAGAAACTGGATACCATGGCAGTGAACGTGGGCTATCCGGATAATTGGGAAACCTATCTGGACCGTGCGGAGATCAAGAGCGCCGCGGACGGAGGCAGTTATTTCAGCAACATCCTGTCCATTGCGAAAGCGGCGCGGGCAGAAGCGATTGAGGAGTACAGCAAGCCAGTGGACAAAACAGCGTGGCAGATGCCCACTTATACGGTAAATGCGTATTACAGCCCCACGGCAAACAGCATTAATTTCCCGGCGGGCATTTTGCAGGCCCCGCTTTACGACGTCGAAGCGGACGCGACAGAAAATCTGGGCGGAATCGGCTATGTGATTGCCCACGAGATGACCCACGCCTTTGACAACAACGGCGCTAAGTATGACAGCAAGGGCAACGCGGCGGACTGGTGGACCAAATCGGACTACACAGCGTTTGAGAAGCTCTGCACCAAAGCGGCGGCGTTTTACGACGGCCTGGAAGTGATCCCCGGCGTGACCTGCAACGGCACCCTGACACTTTCCGAGAATATCGCGGATCTTGGAGCGATTGCGTGCATCACGCAGGCGGAGTCCCGGAACGAAAACCCGGACTATGATACCCTCTACCGCAGCGCGGCGAAGACCTGGAGTTTTACCGGTACGCGGGAGATGCAGATTTATCTGGCGCAGGCTGACGTTCACGCTCCCGGAAAACTGCGTGGCAGCCGTGTTCTGCAAAGCTGCGATGAATTCTATGAAGCGTTTGATATTGAGCCGGGGGACGGCATGTGGCTCGCGCCGGAAGAACGGGTCACAATTTGGTAAACAGAATAAAAAACTGTGGAACTGCAAAGCCTGCGGTTCCACAGTTTTTTACGGTCTCCAAGCGGAATATAATGCGCCGGTCAGTTCCGGAATATCGGCGTCGCGGAGGGAGGCGTAGCCAAGCACGACGGTATTGGGCGGACACAGCTGTACACGTTCCATATAGTACCGGCTGAGCCCGCGCAGACAGACGCCTGCGTCAAGGGCGGACTGTTCCATCTGCGTCTCACTGGGACCGTCTGGGAGGGTCAACAGCAGATGCAGGCCGGTGTGACGGCCCGTGAGCGTGACACGTGAAAACCGCTCCTCCAGAGACCGGGCCAGCAGCTCCGCACGGTTTTTGTAAGCGCTGCGCATACGGGCCAGATGCCGCGTGAAATAACCCTCGTTCAGAAAACGGTAAAGCGTCTGCTGCTCAAAGCGGCTGACGGTATTGGAGTAGCTGCCGTAGGCGGTCCTGTACCGGCTGAGCAGCGGCACCGGCAGGACCATACAGGCAATGCGGATACTGGGCGCGAGGCTTTTGGAGAACGTGCAGAGATACACCACCGGCCCCGCCGGACCGGCCATTCCCTGCAAACTGGGAATGGGCCGGATATCAAAGCGGAATTCTGCGTCGTAATCGTCCTCCAGAATATACCGCCCCTCCCCTTCCGACGCCCACCGCAGCAGCTGCGCCCGGCGTCCGGCGGGCATGGTGGCACCGGTGGGGAAATGGTGGCTGGGCGTGATGTAACAGATGTTTGCGCCGCTGGCACGCAGTCCCGATACGGTCAGCCCGCTGGTGTCAATGTCCACACAGCGGCAGGAAATTCCATTATTTTCCAGAATCATCCGGGGCCGGTCATACCCCGGATTTTCCACGGCTGCGGCTGCGTTTTGACCGCGCAGAAGCTGGGCGAGCAGTCCCAGCAGATACTCCACCCCCGCCCCCACGACGATCTGTTCCGGGGAACAGATGACGCCGCGGTAGGCGCGGAGATAGGACGCCAGCGCCTGCCGCAGTTCGGGGTCTCCCTGCCGGTGTCCGTGACTGAGCAGCTCCGGACTGGCATACAGCAGTTCCTTTTGAATGCGTCCCCAGGTGCGGAACGGAAACAAAGTGGTGTCCACGGCACCGGTGGAGAGATTAAAGCGTACAGGAGCGGGAGGCGGTTCTGGCGGGAGGGAGATTTCCGGCGTTTGGGGCTGGACCGGCAGCATATCCGAATATTCCAAAACAAAAAAGCCGCTTTTTTCCCGTGCCTCCAGATACCCCTCCGCGACAAGCATTTGATATGCCGTATCGACGGTGTTGACTGCCACGGCGAGCTGTGCGGCAAGGCTGCGTTTTCCCGGGAGCCTGTCACCGGCTTTGAGCCGGCCGGATTTGATTTGCCGGGCTAAATCCTCGTAGAGCTGCTGATACAGCGGACGGTCCCCGGCTGGATTCAGGCATAACGTGATTTCAAGCATAGAGCCCTCCAAACTGATACCATAAAAAAATTCTGCTCTGACAGTTTCAATAGGACCAGATATCTGTATAATAGCATTAACAACACCGGCCGTCAAGAGCGGCTTACAGGAGGGCAGTATGAATCAATCAAAAAATCATCAGGCGGTGCTGAAGCTGTGCGCCGCGGCCGCGATGACGGCCATTGTCTTTGTCGGGAATTATCTGCGCGTTACGATTCCCATTTCCCTGGGGGGTGTGACGTCGTTTACTCTAGCAAATATTCTCTGCGCGCTGTCGGGGATTTTATTGGGTCCCGGGTATGGCTTTCTGACGGCAGGACTTGGTTCCGCGTTCTATGACCTGACAAACCCAGCGTTTGTTTCGGAAGCGCCTATTACCTTCTGCATAAAGGGATATTATGGACTGGTAGCCGGACTGGTCCTGTACCATCTCTTCCGGAACAGAAAGGAAAAGTATGGCCCGCAGCTGATTGCGACTGTGTGCGCCGCAGTTGGCTATATGTTTGTGTATTCCGGCAAGGTATTTTTCTATAATGGGATGGTTGTACAGGGCTTCACAGAACCGGTACAGTGCTGGGCGCTGGTGCTGTCGAAGCTGCCTGCAACACTCTTTAACGGTGTGATTGCCATTGTCTGCGCACCGCTTTTGGGCGTAGCGCTGATGAGGGCTATGCGTTCGGCGCACCTGGAAAAAATGCTCGCGTAATCCATACTATAAACGGGTCCCCCGTCTGTTGTTCGCAGCAGGCGGGGGACCGCCGTTTTTCCCGACAGAAAAAGTATACGGTTTCCCCTTGCCGCAGAGGATTTTTTGTAGTATACTAGGGGCCGCTAAGAGGATATTATTTACAGGGAGGTCCGGCATGGTTGCTGTCGTCACAGATGTCCATTACCGTATGTCGCTGGCATTGATCCGTGATTTGGGACAGGCGGGGGTGCGTGTGATTACCTGCGAACGTTCCGGCCAGCGGCCCGCGCCGGGAGCAGTGTCCCGCTGGAGCGCTCGGCATGTCTGGCTCCCGGATGACCGCTGGCCCGAGGCGTTAGCGGAGCTGTGCCGCAAAACCGGCGAACAATACGGCTGCCGTCCGGCATTATTGCCCGTAGGCGCGGCATCGCTGTCTATGCTGGCGGACCGGACAGAGGAATTTTCCGCAATCAGTGGCCTGTGCATCCCGGCGCGGCGGCAATTGGATTTGCTCAACAGCAAAAGCGGACTGTCGGAATTGGCGGCGCGCCTGCAAATACCGGTTCCGGAAAGCTTCCGGGTGCGGGGGAATGAAACAATACAGGAGTTTTCTGCGCGTATTCCCCTGCCCTGCGTCATCAAACCGGTTTGCGGTGAAAAGCTGGGCCTACCCGCCGAGTCCCGGTATATCATTGCCCGTACCCCGGCGGAGGCCGGGGCGGCCTATCAGCACTTTCTCACCCTTGCCAAGGAACCGCCGGTGGTGCAGGCTTGGCTGTCCGGCGGCGGCTTAGGGTGTTCCGTTCTGGCACAGGACGGCAAAGTACAGGCGGTTATCAGCCACCGCCGTCTGCGGGAGTATCCGCTTTCCGGCGGGCCCTCCACCTGCTGCCGGTGTGAAAACCGTCCGGATTTGCTGGAACTGGTTTCCCGGATTGTGTCAGAGATACGCCTGACGGGACTGTCCATGTTTGAGTTTAAGGAAGACAGTCAGGGACGGCCGTATCTGCTGGAGGCAAATCCCCGGATTTGGGGCACGTTCCCGCTGACACGTGCGGCGCACAGCAATATCCCGTTATTGTGGTGTACGCTGTCCTGGAACGCCGGGAATCCGGATGCACCCATGCCCCGGCCTTCCCTGCCGCAGCCGCTTCCCCGAAAAATGGTTTTTGCGGCGTCCGATCTCACCGGCGGGGCCATTCAGCTGCGGCACGGGCACCCGATAGAGACTGTACACGCTATTTTGGATGTATTGAATCCGGCGGTGCCCGACGGCCTCTTTGAGCTGCGGGACCCGCGTCCCGGGATGGCGTATTTGAAATCTGTCCTTTTCAGGCACGGCAACAATAAAAATTGACCATAAATTTTGATTGAGGAAAATGTAATTATGAGAAAATGTATTCGGTGCGATGCAGAAATGCTGGAAGGATTGGATATCAAAGATACAATGCACTGTGAGGGGCTGAGGGTGACCCGGCCGCAAACATCAGGGATCCTGCCTAAAAACTACTTTGGAGACATTAAAGCGGCGGTTTGCCCCAATTGCGGCTATATAGAAACGTATCTGTCACGTTTGGATAAAATCCAGCAGTATAAAGGGTGAGCATACAAACCAACAGGATTCTCCTTCCGTCGGGAACACAAAAGCAAATGGGGAAAAAGGATTCATTGTATGGGAATATACTTTGCCGATTTACACGTCCATACCAACGCTTCTCCGGACGGCCGCTCCTCTCTCGACGCCCTGACCGCAGCGGCAAAAAATGCAGGTCTCCACGCCCTTGCGGTTACAGACCATAATCTCTGCACGCCTGTTCCGCCGGAAATGAACGGCATTCTGCTGATTCCCGGCTGTGAGGTTTCCACCCGGGCGGGACATATCACCGCGCTTTTTCTGGAAAAACCGCTGCCTGTGTTCGACTCCCTGCCCGCGGCGGAGAACGCTATCGCGGCGATCCACGACGCGGGCGGGCTGGCGGTTTTGGCCCACCCGTATCAAAGACCCGGCGCAGTGCCGGAAAATTTCAGCTTCCGTACAGACGCGGTTGAGACGGCAAACGCCCGTGCCGCACTCAAGGTACCAGCGGCGAACCGTCTGGCGGCACAGTTGGCAGAAAATTTATCACTTCCGGCGGCAGGCGGCAGCGATGCCCATGACGCAAAGGAAGTCGGGAATGCCTGCACCGTCTTTACAGCTTCCGAACTGACGCTTTCCGCACTGCGGGAGGCGCTGGCATCAGGAGAGACGGCGGCGGTGCTGCATCGGGATACGCCGCATATCCGAAAGGGGCTGTCCCAGTGGACAAAGGCCCGCCGGACCGGTATCCGCAAGCTCCCGAAAGCGGCGGCGTATCTGGCCTGGTGCGCCGTACAGGATCTTTGCCGGCGGAAGGATTAATGCGCCGTTTCCCGCAGAATGGGGAAAGAATCAAGTAGGAGGTTCGTCTATGTCTCTTGTTACAAAGGGGATCGGTCTTGCCAAGAAAGCCAAGCACCACTTTCAGGATCAGATAAAAGAGCGCACGCCGGTATACCTGTCGCCGGTCCGGCGGATCGAGCGGGTGGCGTCCAAGGAACGCATCTGCGCAATGACCTTTGATGACGGTCCCTGCCGTCTCCCCCCCTCCCCTGACCACTTCCGCGGCAAGGCGCTGACATTGGTGCTGGCGGAGCTGTTGGAGCGGTACAGCGCAAAGGGGACGTTTGACGTCGTGGGCGATACCTCCGCCAATTATCCGGACAAGCCCGGCAAGCACGGTTCCGCTTCCTGGGGCGGCGTCTCCTACGACCACTACCCCGATTTCAAGCAGGACGCCAACGGCGGCGCTGCCAACTGTCCGGATCTGATCGCACGCCTTCTGGCGGGCGGCCACGAGATCACAAGTCATACGTATTCCCATGTACTCTTTGGCTGGAAACCTCTGGTGTACGGACGCCGCCACTACCTTTCCGGTCTGGACCCGGTGGTGGAGGACCTGAAACGCCTGCATTCCCTGATGGAGACCAGATGGGGCTACCGCATCCGCCTCTCCCGGCCTCCCCACTACGTGGATAGTATCCGGGGCGGGTTCAGCAGCTACGACGCCTATGCCCTCATGGGCTATCAGTATATGGCGGCCAACTACGACGGTGCGGGCTGGCTGCCGCTGGCCACCTATGAGGCGGAAGTGGAGGCGATGTGGCGTCCAATGGAGCGGCTGCTGCTGGAGACGCCGGACGCTTTCTGCGGCCAGATCATCTTTCAGAAGGACGGCTACAACATGGCCCGCCGCAGTCCCGTAGCCGACGGGCTGGACAAGCAGCTCCAGCTCCTCACCGACCATGGCTATCGGATCGTGACGGTCTCGGAGCTGCTGGAGCACTCCCCCTTTGAGGACGTTTTCCCGGACAGCGAGGTGGGAACGGCTGCCCGGCGGCTGCTGAATCAGGGCTGGTGCGTGGCCTATCAGGACAACACCATTCGTCCGGACAGCGTGCTGACCCGGGGCGAACTGGCGATGATGCTGTTTGGCTGGGAGAGCGTGCCCCGGCGGATTGCGATGATACGTTCAGGCCGTGCGCCGTTCCGGGACCTGGAGCCCCGGCATCCCTACTCGGGGGCAGCGGCGCAGGCGGTACAGTCCGGGGCGGCGACGGCGGTGGGCGGACGCTTCCGGCCGGGTGATCCGGTCACAGCCGTGGAACTGGCGCAGTTCTGCTCCACGCGCATGGGAAAAACGCCGCCTCTGCTCAACCGGGATTCCTTCACACATGAGGAATTTTTCCGTATGGCTGTAAAACTGATGGAACCATAAAGAATGCGGAAACGGCAGGCTCAGCAAAGAGTCTGCCGTTTTTTGCACTTATTTTTGGGGCTCAGTTTTTTTAGGCTCCATTTTTTTAGGCTCTGGCTGCTGCTCCTTCTGTGCGGCGCTGTCCAGCAGTCCGTACAGATCATCCTTGAGCAGATTCAGACCCACCGGCAGTTCTCCGACGGTATGCTCCAGCTTTTGCAGCTTATCACTGATCTGCTCGGAAACCTCCTCAAAAACTTGCAGGACTTCGTTAAAATCATCCACAGTATCTGCAATATTGATCCGTGCCGACTTCGCAATGGCTGCGGCATGTTCCGTGGCTTTGGCAACGATCCCCCTCGCCTGAAGCTCCGCGGCGTCGGTGATAGCCTTTGCCTTTGCCGTGGCATCCGTCAGGAGATCATCGGCCCGCTTGTAGGCATCCAGCTCAAGCTGGGCAAGCTGCTCCTTCTGACGCCGGAAATTGCTGGCATCGCTCTCCAGCTCCTGGATCTGATGGAACAGGCGCTGATTTTCCTCCGTCATTTCCCGGATAGTCTGGTCGCGTTGCACCACATCCTGCCGGTTGGACTCCTTGGCCTGTGCCTGTGCCTCCCAATTTTTTTTGGCGTTGTTGTAGCGGGAGGTCATCTCCTCCAGCTCCGCGGCGATGCGGTCGCGTTCCTCCTGACACTCTTGCAGCGCTCTTTGGGCCTCGCTTTCCGCCCGCTGCGTCTGTTCGACCTGCGACTCCAGCCAGGAGATGCTCTCCTCAGACTGCTTCTGTGTCCGTTCAATATATTCCATGACGTCCTGCCGGTTAAAGCCGCCAATTGCGCTGCGAAAAATATGATTATCCATAGTAACCCACCTTATGTTCAACGTTGCTTATATTTATTATCTTATCATAAACCGGCGCGTCTGACAACCCAATATTTTTCCGGTTATAAAATATTCATTTTGTAAACCATATAAAATTTTAATGTTGACATATCCCGGAAAATATGGTACAGTCTATGCGAAACGCAAAAGGAGGGCAAAAATGGAAGCGGCAAGATCAAAAATAAGTACAAAAGATATCACCTATGTGGCCGCATTTACGGCATTGCTGGCAATATGCTCCTGGATTTCCGTCCCGACCCCGACCGGTATTCCCGTCACGTTCCAGACATTTGGGATTTTTCTGGCTCTGGGCGTGCTGGGCGGACGCCGCGGCACGCTGGCGGTCCTGTGCTATCTGCTGCTGGGCGCAATCGGAGTACCGGTGCTGGCCGGGTTCAGCGGCGGGTTCAGTGCGTATATCAGTCCCAGCGGCGGCTATCTCACCGGCTTTGTTTTCACGGCTCTGCTGATGTGGGGGATGGAAAAATTCTTCGGGAAAAGCGTTTGGGTGCTGGGAACCGGTATGGTTATGGGGATGACCGCCTATTATGTGTTCGGGACCGTATGGTTTCTGCTGGTCTACGCCCGTACAGAGAGTGCGGCAGGACTGATGACGGTGCTGGGCTGGTGCGTGTTTCCGTACCTGCTGCCGGACTGCGTTAAGCTGGTCATGGCCCTGACGCTCTCAAAGGAGCTGCGGGAGCATGTCAGATAAACCGGTCAGGCTCCGTCCACATCACGGCATGTGCCTGGCCTATTTTGCGGGCGAGGGCTACAGCAATACGTTTACTGTACATATGCAGCAGGTTCTGGATGCACTGTCCCCCGAAACGCCGGTGGTTCTGACCACCGGAGCGGATACGGTTTGCGCCGTCTGTCCCAATAACAGCGGCGGTGTCTGTACAGCGCAGGAGAAAGTGATGGGCTATGACAAAAAGGTGCTGGATTTTTGCGGGCTGGAGACAGATACCCCGATTTCTTTTTCTGATTTCACTGAACAGATACAGGACCGCATTTTGACCCCTGGCCGCCGTGCCGCGATCTGCTTAGACTGTCAATGGAACGATCTTTGTACATCCCAGCCCAGCAGGTGGGCAAAAAACAAGCGGAAATAAAAACCGGTGCGCCGCACTGTCATCCCAGAATAGAGGAGCGGGGAAATGTACGCCAAATCAATGGCGTACATTTCCCCGCTGTTTGTAACATCGCCGTTCCGCGTCACAGTGCCTGCATCTGGAAACCCGTTTTTGTCAGCACCGCCGTTTCCCGGAATCCGCAGGACCGGGCCAGTTCTCTGGCCTGGTCAAAGGCGTGAATAATCGTATCAGCGCTGTGACTGTCGCTGGTAATACAGATCCGCCCATTTTTTTCACAAATAAATTTCAGAAACATGGGTGCCGGGTAAGGAACGGTTCGATAGCCTCGGGACATTGCGCCGGTATTCACTTCAAAGATCAAGTCTTGCTGCAGCAGGACCTCTAATGCCTCCAGCGCGGCGTTTCGATAACGGGCGTCGCTCTCGTCGAAAAAGCATCCGCCCTCGTTAAACTTTGTCACCAGATCAAAGTGTCCGGCAATTTGGCACTTGGTTCTCCCGCACACCTCCGCCTCACGCCGGTAGTAGTCCTGTGCAAAGGCGAGAAAATCGCCGTTATAATGCTCCTCCGTCACGCCGGCAAATACATCCCGGCTCTCGTCTACCGGCAGATAAATCCCGTCCTTCCAGACGCCATGAACAGAGCCAATCAGATAGTCATAGGAATTTTGAGGCAGAATGGAGTCAATATCCTGTTCCAAGCCCAGGAATATTTCCAGCTTTCCTGCGTATTTTTCCTGCATTTGGAGTACCTCGTCCCGATAGACAGGCGTTTCCTCCGGACGCATTGTATACCCGTCCGGGTCGGCTGCCGCAGGAAGATGACTGTGTTCCGAGAAGCCCAGGGATACACAGCCGGACCGCAGTGCGCCCTGCACCATTCCCTCCACAGTATCTTTTCCGTCGCCGAAAACGGTATGGGTATGAAGATTTTGCAGATACATGGCAATCACCCGTTTTCGTGCGTCATTTTTTCCTGTTTGACTTTGTGGTCGATGACATGCCGTGAGGCCAGTTCCCGCCGGATATCGTCCACGGAGATTCCCATTTCCACCATCAGAACCATTACATGATACATTAAATCGGCGATTTCATAGACAGTTTCGGCCTTGTCACCGGCCTTCCCGGCAATAACGACCTCCGTGGATTCCTCCCCCACTTTTTTTAGAATTTTATCAATGCCTTTCTGGAACAGATAGGTGGTATAGGAACCCTCGGGCAAATCTTTTTTACGGCCCTCCAGCAGCCTGTACAGTCCCTCCACGGAAAAAGGTTCCGGCTGATCTCCCACAAACACTTTATCGTTAAAGCAGGACTCGGTCCCCAAATGGCAGGCAGGGCCGTCTTTGTTGACGCGGATGAGCAGGGTATCCCGGTCGCAGTCGGCGGTGATGTCTACTATATGCTGCACATTGCCGCTGGTCTCGCCCTTCCGCCAAAGCTCTTTACGGGAGCGTGACCAAAAGCAGGTCCTTCCCTCTTTCATACTGATTTCCAGACTTTCCCGGTTCATGTATGCTGCCATCAGGACCTGCTTGGTGGAGGCGTCCGTGACCACCGCCGGAATGAGGCCGTGGCTGTTAAATTTCAGTTCGTCGATATTGAGCATAATTCCCTCCTGAATTCATGGTTATAAACGCATATTAATGCCGCACGCTGCCAATTCCCGTTTGAGGTCCGGAATGGACACCTCGCCAAAGTGGAAAATTGATGCCGCCAGCCCGGCATCAACCTTGGGCAGAGTTTGGAAGAGCGTTTTGAAGTGGTCCGCGCACCCGGCCCCGCCGGACGCGATCACAGGCACGTCCACGACAGCGCATACCGCCTCCAGCATCTCCAGGTCAAAGCCGTTCTTGACGCCATCGGTGTCGATGCTGTTCAGCACAATCTCGCCCGCGCCGTCCCGCACGCCCTGCCGGACCCACTCCAAAGCGTCCAACCCGGTATCCTCCCGGCCGCCCTTTGCAAATACGCGGAACTGTCCGTCAACGCGCTTTGCGTCCACCGACAATACCACACATTGGTCGCCGTATTTTTTCGCGGCCTGCGAAATCAGCGACGGGTCCCGAATCGCGCCGGAGTTGACACTCACCTTGTCTGCACCGCATTTGAGAACGCAGTCAAAATCGTCCACGGTGTTGATGCCGCCGCCGACAGTCAATGGAATAAAAATAGTGGAGGCGACTTCTGTCAGGATACCGGTAAACAAAGCGCGGCCCTCGGCGGAGGCGGTGATGTCATAAAAAACCAGCTCGTCCGCACCGCTGCTGCTGTAGAACTCCGCCAGCTTGACCGGTGAACTGACGTCGGCCAGCCCCAGGAAATTGACCCCTTTGACGACCCGTCCGTCCTTGACGTCCAGGCAGGGAATGATTCGTTTTGTAATCATCCTTCGCACTCCTCCACAGCATGCCGCAGGTCCACCGCGCCCGCATACCAGGCCTTGCCGACGATAGCGGCGTACAGTCCCATATCCCGCAGCATACGCAGATCCGCGTTGGACGACACGCCGCCGGAGGCGGTGACGGAACAGCCGGTGGCCTTTTGCAGCTCCGAAAGGCGTCCGCACGGGGGGCCGGACAGGGTGCCGTCCGTATCGATATCGGTAAAAATGATATATTTGACACCCATACTTTCCACAGAACGGGCAAATTCCAGATAATTCAGCCCGGCGTCCTCCACCCAGCCGGCGGTCCGCACACTGCCGTTTTTCGCGTCAATTCCGACGGCGATACGTTCCGGTCCATAGACGGCGATTGCCGTTTTGACAAAGTCCGGGTCTGTGACCGCCGCGGAACCAATTACGGCACGCCAGACGCCCAAATCAAAGACGGCTTTCAAATCATCCATTGACCGGATGCCGCCGCCCAGCTCGGTTTTCAGACCAACTTCTGTCACGGCCCGAACAATGCCGCTGTTTTTGCGCACACCGTCCTTTGCACCGTCCAGGTCCACCATATGCAGATGTCTGGCTCCGGCGTCAAAAAAGGTCCGCGCTACAGCGACAGGGTCGTTTGCGACCTGATGAACGGTATCAAACGCACCTTTATACAGGCGGACCACTTTGCCGTCCTTCAAATCAATAGCGGGGAAAATCAGCATACCATCCCCACCTCCTTCCAAGGTTCACTCGCAGAATGCCCGCAGAATATTCAGTCCTACGGCTCCGCTTTTTTCCGGATGAAACTGCACACCGTACACATTCTTATGCGCTACGGCCGCGGTCAGCTCTGGACCGTATTCCGCTGTAGCAATCACGCTCTCGCCGCAGTCTGCGGCGTAAAAGGAGTGGACAAAATACACGCAGTCGCCCTCTGAAATATAGCGGAACAGCTCATTTTTACCCCTTAAATGCAGGGCGTTCCAACCGATATGGGGCACCTTATACCCCGCCGGCACCACCGGGCGAACGGGCTGTACAGACCCGGGAATCAGTCCAAGTCCCTCGTGGCGGCCATACTCGGTGCTGTAGTCGAACAGCAGCTGCATCCCCAGACAGATCCCCAAGAGCGGTTTCCCGGACGCCGCCTGCTCAATGACTAAATTGTCCATACCGTTCTTCCGCAGCAGCGCCGCGGCGTCGCCGAACGCGCCCACGCCGGGTAGTATCAATTTATCCGCTTTCCGGATGACCTCCGGGTCCCCAGTGACAATTGTCTCCTGACCGATTGCGTTAAAGGAGCTTTTCAGCGAAAACAGATTCCCGACACCGTAATCAATAATAGCAATCACGGCTACAGTACTCCCTTCGTTGAGGGGATTTCGTCCGCAAAACCGGGGTCAATGGCAACAGCCTCCCGCAGCGTGCGGGCCAAGCTTTTAAACATCCCCTCAATAATATGGTGGCTGTTCTTTCCGGACATCTGGCGGACATGCACGGTGATATCGGAACGGCGGGTAAAGGCTACCAGAAATTCTTCCACCAATTCCGTATCAAAAGTGCCCACTTTTGCGGTTGGAATATCCAGGGCGTAGCAAAGCAGTCCCCGGCCGCTGAGATCGGCGGCAGTGAGGATCAGCGCTTCGTCCATTGGCAGAAGCGTGGAGCCGTAGCGCCGGACGCCCCGTTTGTCGCCCAGCGCCTGCGCGAATGCGTCGCCCAGACAGATGCCAATATCCTCCACCGTATGGTGGTCATCTACATAGGTGTCGCCTTTGCAGGAAACCTGTAGATCGAACCGTCCGTGACGTGCAAACAGCGTCAGCATGTGGTCCAAAAAGCCGCAGCCAGTGTCAACCCCGCTGACGCCCGTGCCGTCCAGATCCAGGGACAGTGTGATATCTGTTTCCGCCGTTTTGCGGTTTATTGCTGCCGTCCGCATCTTATTCACCCTCTTCCCTCAATATTTCACGCACTTTTTCCAGAAATACGTCCATTTGTTCCCGGGAACCTATGGTAACGCGGCAATAACCGGCTATTTCCGGCTTGTCCCAATGACGCACTAAAACGCCTTTGGCTTTCAGCCTCTGATAAATTTTTCCGCCCGGTACTTTCGGGCAGTGCGTGAAAATGAAATTCGCTTTACTGGGCAGAGTCTCAAAACCCAGTTTTTCCAGTTCCGCCACGGTATAAGCACGGTTTTCCTGTATAATTTTGCTGTTTTCCACATAGTAGTCGTTGCTGTCAATAGCTGCTGCTGCTGCGGCCAGGGTCAGACGGTTGATGTTATAGGAATTTGTGGAGTATTTGATTTTGTCCAAATCCTCAATCAGAGCCTTACTGCCAATGGCATACCCAAGCCGTCCGCCCGCCATGGAACGAAATTTGGAGAAGGTCTGGCAAACCAGCAGATTCTCATATTCCGGCACCAGTCCGACACAGCTCTCCCCGCCGAAGTCAATATAAGCCTCGTCAACCGCAACCACGTTATCAGGATTGCTTTGCAGAATTTTTTCAATCTCCGCCACGCTGATCGTGCGGCCAGTGGGGGCGTTGGGGTTGGCAATCACTATGGTTTTATGGATGCCGCAGTAATCCCCGGGTTCCAGCCGGAACCCTTCCCGTAGCGGCACCTCCGTATAGGGCAGGCCGTACAGGCTGGCGTACACCGGATAAAAGCCGTAGCTGATAGCCGGATACGCTACCGGACGGTTTTGGTCGCAAAAGGTCATAAAAATGAAGTTGAGCAGCTCGTCGGAACCGTTTGCCAGAAAAATATTTTCTGTTTTTACCCCGTACAGGGCGGCCAGTTTTTCGCGCAGGATCTTCCCTTCCGGGTCCGGATACAGATTCAAATGTTCCGCTTCGGCTCTGTTCAGCGCCGCAAGTACCGCCGGAGAGGGCGGAAACGGTGATTCATTCGTATTCAGCTTGACATAGCGCATATCCTGAGGCTGTTCACCGGGGACATATGCCTCCAGGTTTGCAAAACGCTCACTCATATATCTGCTCATTAATCCGCTTCCTTTCTGGACAGCACACTGCGGGCATGTCCTTCCAGTCCTTCCTGCCGCGCAAAAACCGCGATCTTATCGCAGACCTCCGCCAAGGCCGGACCGGTATAATAAATAAACTGGGATTTTTTTATGAAGTCATCTACGGACAGCGGATTTGCATAACGGGCCGCGCCGCTGGTGGGCAGGGTGTGATTGGTGCCGGCAAAATAGTCGCCCAGGGCTTCCGGACAGTACCGGCCCATAAAAATGGAACCCGCATTTTTAACCAGCCCCAGATAATCAAAGGGATTGTCAACACACAGCTCCAGATGTTCCGGGGCCAAGGCGTTGGAGATCTCAATGGCTTCCGGAATCGTTTTCGCAATGATAATTTTCCCGTTATTTTCAATAGAAGGCCGTGCGATTGCCTCCCGGGGCAGTTCCGGCAGCTGACGCTCTATTTCAGCGCTGACTTCCTCCGCTAGCGCTAAAGAATCCGTAACCAGCACCGCGCTTGCGTTCCGGTCGTGTTCGGCCTGACTGAGCAGGTCGGCGGCGATGTGGCGGGGATTACTGCCGTCATCAGCTACTACGAGGATTTCGCTGGGACCGGCGATAATGTCGATGCCAACCAGCCCGAAAACCTGCCGTTTGGCCTCCGCTACAAAGGCGTTGCCGGGTCCAACGATTTTATCAACTTTGGGAACCGTTTCCGTACCGTAGGCCAGCGCCGCAATGGCCTGCGCACCGCCGCACCGGAAAACCCGGTCCACTCCCGCCAGCTTTGCCGCTGCTAAAATAATGGGGTTGATATCCCCGTTACAGGTGGGCGGCGATACCATGATAATCTCCGGACACCCGGCGATTTTTGCCGGAATGCAGTTCATCAGCACCGTAGACGGATACGCCGCTGTACCGCCGGGGATATATAGCGCAACACGCTGAATCGGGGTAATTTTTTGTCCCAGACAGCTCCCATTTTCCTTTTGCAGTACAAAATTATTCTGCACCTGACGGCTATGAAACGCCCGGATATTTTCCGCCGCTTCCTCTAACACAATACGCAGTTCACTGTCCAAAGCTTCCAGCGACCTGTCCAGAACCGCTGCGGGAACCTCTAATTCATCCGGTTCGGCGTGGTCAAACTCCTTATTGCAGCGGCGCAGGGCGGCATCTCCATTTTGACGGACGTCCGCCAAAAGTGCGGCTACTGTCCCAGTCACATCGCGTTTATCCTCCGTCCGGGCCAAAATCTCGGTTAAGGATACCTCGTCCGCATTCAAAATTCGTATCATGGCGTATACCTCTTATCGCACTTTCTCGCAGAGCCGGACAATCTCATCGTGCTTAAACTTATAGCTGACCTTATTCGCAATCAGACGGGCGCTAATGGGGAGAATCGTTTCCCGCGGCTCCAGATCGTTTTCCAGCAGTGTTTTGCCGGTCTCCACAATATCAACAATTACATCGCTGAGCCCTAAAATCGGCGCAATTTCAATGGAACCGTTTAATTTAATGATATCAATCTCCCTGCTTAGGGTGCTGTAGTGCCGCGACGCTATATGCGGAAATTTTGTGGCGACGCGGAGGGTGCGGTCCAGATTGTCCCGAAAATCCTTTTTTGCCGCTACGCACATCAAACATTTGCCCAGACCCAGATCCGCCAGCTCGTAGACGTCCGGACTGTATTCCAGCAGGATGTCCCGGCCGGCCACGCCGATATCCGCCGCGCCGCGCTCTACATAAATCGCCACATCCGACGGCTTTACCCAGAAATACCGTACACCTGCCGTGAGATTCTCAAAAATGAGCTTCCGGTTCTCCTCCTCAATGGACGGGCAGGGATACCCGGCCTTTTTGAAGCGGGCGTAAACCTTCTCCCCCAAACGGCCTTTCGGCAGCGCAATATTAATTATTTCCATTACTGCGCGTCCCCCTTAAAATGAATCATCTCTCTATACCGCAGGTTTTGCGGAATACTCCGGTCAGTCCGTACCGTTTTATTCTGCGCCGCCAGACGTTCCGCCTCCCGGTTCACTGCGGCGGGATCGTCCTGCGCACTGTAAAGCAGCAGGACGTCAACGTCATATTCCGTATCTTTGTCCAAACGCTCCAGCTGGTCCAGATACACCGCAAAGCCTATTGCGCCGCCCTGCTTGCCCATGCGGCGCAGCAGATTGTCATAACGGCCCCCAGCTAAAACGCCGCTGGGCAGACCGGGAAGATAGCCGCGGAAAATTACGCCGGTGTAATAGTTCATGTCGTTGACAATTGAGAAGTCCAGCCGCAGGTTCCGCGACAGCCCCTTTTCCTTCAGCAGCGAACAGAGGCTTTCCAGCTCCTCCAATGCGGGCCGTACAGCCGGTCCCAGCTCCTTCAACTGCGGCAGTACGGTTTCGGGGGCACCGTAGAGCAGCGCGAGACGGCACAGCGTTTCCGCCAGATCATGGCAGATTCCCGCCTGCGCACAGACTGTTCGAATGGCAGGCGCGTTTTTGCGGCCCATTTCCAAGAGCAGTTCCCGGCGGATACGCTCCTCCTGCCCCTCCAGCAGTCCGGAGACAACGCCCATATGTCCCAGATCCAGCAGATACTCGCCGTTGTTGAGCAGTGCCAGGCTTTCGGCGGCCAGCGACAGCACTTCACTGAGCGCACAGAGATCCAGATTGCCAGTACACTCCAGTCCTGTTTGCATGATCTCACGGTAGCCCATCGCGGCGGGGGATGTGCGGTAGACATTTTCGTGGTAGTAGACCTTTTGCAGCGCACCGCCCGCGGGAGGCGCGTTCTTTACAATTGATAAGGTGACATCCGGCTTGAGAGCCATTAACTGACCATTTGTGTCGGTAAAGGTAATGATGTTTTCACTGACCAGAAAACTCTTGTTGCGGACATACAAATCATATGCCTCAAATTTGCTCATGCGGTAGGGCTGATAGCCGTGACGGTGGTACAAGTCCCGGAGCGCCAGTCCAAAACGCTCGTCGGGACGAAGAATCTGATTCATTACGCTGCGTTCCTCCCAAAAATTTCGGTTAATACTCTTTCATAAACCGGTTGTGCCAGGTCCAATAGGGTTCGCGCCTGCCGCATTTCGGGCAGACGCCCGTTCCGTAGACATACGGCAGCACCGGACGGAGTTCCTTATCATCCGTCAAACTTAACAGCCCGGACAGCCAAACCGGTTCACTGTCCAGAGACCTTCCGTCCCAGCGGGCTATGGAGACTGGTTCCAAACAAACCGGATGTTCGGACAGGGGAAGTTCCTCGTCGTTCCAGCCGCAGGCGCAGGCCGCATGACCGGACTCCCAGCAGTAGGCGGAAAGCAAGTACAGGCCGTAGGCATGGGAGCGGCTGCCCATAATGCTCAGGGCGGAAAGGGAAAATTCCTGACACAGTTCCGGGTCAGATTTTAACTGTACGGCGGTTTCGGGGTTTGCAAGCAGAAGCCTGATCTCGTGACGCAGTCCTGTAATGCCTTCCTGAAATTCCAAACAGGCATCCGAATCCGGGGACAGCGGCCACTCCGCTTCAGCCGCTATGGCCGGTCCGGTTTTAGCGATCAGATAAATTTCATCCGGCAGGGTCAGCGTGGGGCACAGCGCCACCAAATGGGGCAGGACATAGGCAGTTGCGGAATACCAACTGAGTTGGTGGCTTAAATCCTCTGTCAGTATGTCTACGTTTTCCCGAAAACTGCCGTCTTCTTCTATTAAATGCCGCAGCCATTTATCGGCGTCGTTTCCAGCAGCGCCAAGCGTTTTCCAAATGGGTGAGGTGAGGTCTAGCATTGCGGTTCCTCCTTAGTGCGCCTGTAGCGACGCAAAACGATACGGGACAGACTCCGCCGGGAAGGCGGCCGGAGGCCGGGCCGGTTAAAGGACTGTCCGGCGAGGGGGTGGGACGGGTTGTTCCTGTTCCGACCAAGGCGTCAGGCCAGAACCCAATGGCGGCAAGCCCCCGTAAACCGGCGGGGGTTCTTAGGGGACTGCCAAGTCCCCTAAGCGGTTTTTGGTTACTTTTGGGCGTCCAAAAGTAACGAGCCGGGCGATACCCCGGCCGGAAGGGCTGTTTCAGCGCCCCCGGCGTTTGCGGCGAGACGGTCAAGAATCTTCTGATACCCGCCCTCTCCGTAGACAAAGCACCGGTTGACACGGCTAATGGTAGCGCTGCTGGCGCCGGTGGTCCCGGCGATGCGGCTGTAGACCTGTCCTTCCCGGAGAAGGCTCGCCACCAGCAGCCGCTGGGAACAGTCCTGAATTTCCTTTCCGGTCATGAGATCCGTCAGGAAAGCCCTGCATTCGGCCTCCGTTTCCAGAGCCAACAGCGCCTGGATCAGCAGTTTTGCACCCTCTGTCTCAAAGAACCCCACATCCATGCCCCCTTGTTACTTTTGCACTTTAGCAGGGTATCACGTTAGTACAAAAAAGTCAACAGCCCCCGAACGGGCAACCTGCCTGATATTTTCCAGAAAAGGGCAAAAATTTCTTGGCATTTTGTACAAAATGAAAGAAACTTCTCCGTGAAAAAGGGAAAATTTTCTGGAGTTTCCGTCAAATTCAACAGAAATTCTGGACAAGAGACCGTATATTCATGTATAATAAACTCAAACGGGAAGCGCCCCTTACGGCTTCCCGCTGCCCGCAGCCCGGGCAGGCAATCTGAGAGGAGGAGGGGAGCTGTCAATGAAAGAACAACAGAGCTACAAACACTCCATGAAGCTGGAACGCCGGACGGCATCACTCTATGTCCAGAATACGGGCTGTCAACAGTGCCCCCCATGCTATGGCTGGGGCCCTGGCGTGCGCAACCATTTCCTGCTGCACCATGTCCTAAGCGGCAAGGGGGTCTACCTGTGCCGCGACGAACGGTATGAGCTGAACGCAGGAGATACCTTCCTGGTCTACCCCAACACCACCATCCACTACTGCGCCGACAGCCAAGAGCCGTGGGAGTATATCTGGGTGGGGTTCAGCGGCATGGACGCCGCCGCCTGCGTGGCCAGAACCGATTTTTCCCCCGATGCCCCCGTCCTCCGCGGACGGGACAGCGGGGAGATCCGAAAACTGCTGGAGGACATCTTTCAGAGCTTCGGAACGACGGCCTGGGAAAATTTGGAAATGACGGCACGGCTTTACAGCTTTCTGTCCTTCCTGACACGAACCGCACAGCGGGCTCAGGAGGACAGAGAAGGCGTCCCAGACTGCGCGCAGATGGCGGCGGAATACATCATCAACCACTATGAGGAGCCAATCACCGTGGAGGGATTGGCTGCGTATACCGCCGTCAGCCACAGCAGCCTGTACCGGCGGTTCGTGCGGCGGTTCCAGGTCTCGCCGAAACGGTTTTTGCTGGAGTACCGCATCGAACGGGCCTGCACACTGCTGTCCACCACAAACTGTTCCATTCAAGAGGTCGCAACCAGCGTGGGGTTTGAAGACCCCTTCTATTTTTCCCGCGCCTTCAAGGACGTCAAGGGGCTCTCGCCCCGGCAGTACGCCTATCAGGTCCGGGCCGGGAGGGAACCCCCCGCGGTGACGAAAAACCAGCAAAATATGGATTAAAAATCCATGTTCAAACGGCCCGTAAAAATCTATAATCAGGGTCACAAAGCATTCAAAATAAAAGGATTTTTCAGGAGGCATTATGGGATACTTTTTTTCTCCGGAGACTGATTTCCCTAAATTGGAACAGGCCGTCGCCGGACTCTACCCCGCCCGGCAGCTGGATGCGCAGCGCAGCCGCTACAAAGGACTGCTGGAGGGCCTGACCAAAACCTTTGGACCCTGTACCCATGCCGCCGTATTCTCCGCGCCGGGCCGCACGGAGATCGGCGGCAACCATACCGATCATCAGCATGGCCTCGTGCTGGCCGGAAGCACCGACCTGGATGTCATCGCCGCCGTCGTGCCCAACGGCGAGAACGTCATCCGGGTCCAGAGCGAAGGATTCCCCCTGGACGTGATTGAACTGGACAGCCTCGAACCCCGGGAGGAGGAACGGAATACCGCCGCCGCCCTTATCCGCGGCGTGGCGGCGTGGTTCCAGAGTCAGGGGTGCAGGCTGGAGGGCTTCAACGCCTATACCACCTCCAGCGTCTTCAAGGGCAGCGGCCTCAGCTCCAGCGCCGCCTTTGAAGTGCTGCTGGGCAACATCATCAACGACCTGTTTTTTGAGGGGCAGTGCAGTCCGGTGCGCATCGCCCAGACCGGGCAGTATGCTGAAAATGTCTATTTCGGCAAGCCCAGCGGCCTGCTGGATCAAATGGCCTCCTCTGTCGGCGGCATGGTGACAATCGATTTCAAAGACAACGCCAGCCCCATCGTCGAGCGTCTGGATTTCGACTTTGCCTCCGCCGGACATGCCCTGTGCATCATCGACAGCGGCGCGGACCACGCCGATCTTACCGACGAATACGCCGCAGTCACCCGGGAGCTGAAAGACATCTGCGTCCATTTCGGCAAAAACGTCCTGCGGGAGGTACCGGAGACGGACTTTTTCGCCGCCCTGCCGGAGCTGCGCCGGAAAGCCAGTGACCGCGCCGTGCTGCGGGCCATCCATATCTACAACGACAACCGCCATGTAGAAGGACAGGTAGCCGCACTGCGGAAGGGAGATTTCCAGAGCTTTTTGCGGCTGGTGAGGCAGTCGGGACTGTCCAGCTGGCGGTTCCTGCAAAACGTGGTGCCCGCAGGCTACACCCACCATCAAGAGGTGGCGGTGGCGCTGGCGCTGTGCGAACGCCTGCTGGACGGACAGGGCGCGTGCCGTGTCCACGGCGGCGGCTTCGCGGGAACCGTACAGGCCTTTGTGCCGTTGGATATGCTGCCGGATTTCCAGACTGAAATCGAGCGGGTGCTGGGCGCACGGTCCTGCCATGTGCTGACGGTCCGCCCTGTGGGCGGCGTCCGGCTGTGCTGAGTATGGAGAGGAGAAAACCACTATGAATGAGATAAACGTTTCCCAATATATCGCGGCTCTGGCGGATTACGGTATCCAAAAGGGAATGATCGCGCCGGAGGACCGCGTCTGGGCTATCAATAATCTGCTGTATCAAATGGGGCTCTATGCCTATCAGGAGCCGGAAACGGTGCCGGAGCTGCCGCTGGAGGAAATTTTAGGCGGACTGCTGGACTACGCCGTCAAAGAGGGCAAAATTGACGGCGGCCCGGTGAGCCGGGACCTGCTGGACACCGCGCTGATGGGCGTGCTGACGCCCCGTCCGACGCTGGTGATCTCCCAGTTCCGGCACCTGTGCCATACAAGCCCCGAACATGCTACGGATTGGTATTATCAGTTCAGTCAGGATACGGACTATATCCGCTCCTACCGAATCGCTAAGGACGTGAAATGGGTGACCTCCACCGTGTACGGCGATTTGGATATTACCATCAATCTCTCCAAGCCGGAGAAAGACCCGAAAGCCATTGCCGCCGCAAAATCCGCGCCCCAGAGCGGGTATCCCAAGTGCCAGCTGTGCTGTGAAAATGAGGGCTACAGCGGCCGTGTGAACCATCCGGCCCGTCAGAACCACCGCATTATTCCCATCACCATTGATGGATCTGACTGGTTTTTCCAGTATTCCCCCTATGTATATTACAATGAACACTGCATCGTGCTGAACAAACAGCACACCCCCATGAAAATCGACCGGGCCGCGTTCCGGAAGCTGCTGGATTTTGTGCGGCAGTTCCCACACTATTTTGTGGGGTCAAATGCGGACCTGCCGATTGTGGGCGGTTCCATCCTTAGCCACGACCATTTCCAGGGCGGCCGCTATGTCTTTGCAATGGAAAAGGCGGAAATTGAGGAGAACATCTCCTTCCCCGGCTTTGAGGACGTGGAGGCGGGACTGGTGAAATGGCCCATGAGCGTCATCCGGATTCGGTGTGCCGACAGTGGGCGGCTGGTGGATCTGGCAGACAAAATTCTGCTGGCGTGGCGTGGCTACAGCGATCCGTCCGTGTTTGTGTACGCGGAGACGGACGGCGAACCCCACAACACCATTACGCCTATTGCCCGGAAGCGTGACGGGAAATTCGAGCTGGATCTGGTTCTGCGCAACAATATCACCACCGATGAATATCCCTTGGGCGTGTATCATCCCCACCAGGAACTGCACCATATCAAAAAGGAAAATATTGGCTTGATTGAGGTCATGGGACTGGCGGTGCTGCCCTCCCGCCTGAAAAATGAAATGGCACGGCTGGGCGAGGTGCTGGTAAACGGCGGCGACCCGGCCGCGGATGAGGAGCTTGCCAAGCACGGGCCTTGGGCTGATGAGCTGCGGAAAAAATACACGTTTACGAAGGACAACGTGGACGGTATTTTGCAGCAGGAAATCGGTCTGGTATTTGCCAAGGTGCTGGAACACGCAGGCGTGTTTAAGCGCAATGCGGAGGGAAAAGCCGCGCTTTTACGGTTCGTTCAGTCCGTTCAGTAAATAAGAATCTGTCAGGAGATGCGCAGTCTCCTGACAGCTTTTTATTGCGGATTTTCCAGATATTCTTCCAGACAGATCCCCTGCTCATAAATTTCCTTTGCCGCGTCCTTCCCTACGTACCGGTAGTGCCACGGCTCATAGATAATGCCGGTGATATCGCTCTTGCCGCTGGGATACCGCAGAATAAAGCCGTATTCCCAGCTGTGGTCCATGAGCCATTTCTGCACGGCGGTGTTTTCCTGAGAACTGTCCAGAAGCTGGTGGTTCACGTCCACAATGTCCAGTGCAAGTCCCAATTGGTGTTCGCTGGTTCCCGGGACCGCGACCTCTTTTCCGGCCTCGGTTTCCGCGTCTTTTTCGGAATAGCCCTGCGCCAGTAAACGCTCCTTCTTGTTCCGAAACAATTCCTCCTGTTTTTCACGGGGCCGGTACGACGAAC